>DASPIL010000037.1 GCA_035629175.1 Verrucomicrobiia bacterium
GAGCCGCGAACGAGCGTTCGAGGTCCGGCTCCGATCGGCGCTACCCCACTCGCCGACCACCCCGTCGAGCCGCTTCGCGGACAAGATAATCAGGTCACTTCCGCTCCGCGCGAAGTGACAAATTTAGATCAGGACTTGACCAGGTTTAAACGCTCCTCCTCTCCCCAGCCCTCTCCTCCGCTCCGAGCGGAAGAGAGGGAGTCCGAATGGGACTGCACAGCTGTGCATCAGGGCGTCATTCGAAGGGGCGCGTTTCCTTACAGCATCTCTTTGCTGGCGCGAGCTTCGTGTGATTCGAATGTTTCGAGTGTTTCGTGGTAGATCTTCTTATCCGCGTTTGCAGTTCCTGATGTGCCTGAGCCACTCAAACATGGAAGCGTCACCTGCGGGAAATTTTACTGTGAATCAAGCCCCACCTGCTTCAGCGGATTCCATCCGTCCGCGCCACCCAGCACGGAATGCGGAGTAATCGCTTTCGCCTCGGCGTCCGACAACTGGCGAATCCACGGAACACGCTTCTCCACTACTGCGCCTGGCCCCGTGTTTCCGTGCTCTGCGTAACGCGTGGTTTGCTCGGCGTCCTTCTTGTTCCAGTTGTGCCAGCCTTCGGGACGAACCACCTCGGACATGCTTGTGTTCAGGAAAACCGTGCTGGCGAAGTTCCGCCAGGGGCGGCCGAGGTAGGTCTTCACATCGTTCGTTCCCGTGATCCGGCCATTCGCAAAAACGAAACCGAACTTCTGTGTGTCCGGCGTGGATGCCGCGGTGATGTAGCCGTTGCGCAGGCAATGAATGTGACATTTTTCGAAGTACGCCGTGGCTCCGCCAAAGATGAAATCCACGTGCCCTTCAATGTAGCAGTTCTCAAAATACTGCCTCCCGCGATTCAACAGGATGGTGTCCTGCCAGCCCAGGAAGCGGCAGTTGCGAAAGGCCGCGCGATCGCCATCCACACGAATCGCCAGAGCCTGTCCCACCGGCCCTGCCGAGTTTTCGAACGTGACGTTCTCCGCCGTGAAATCCTCTGCGTCGATCAAGACTGTCGGGGTGCGAAACGTGCCAATGGGTTTTCCGTCGGCCCCCCTGATGTTCGCGTTGAGGTCAAACGTGAGGATGGTTTTCTCCGCGCTCTCGCCGATAAAATGAAAGAACCTTTTTTCGCGCTGAACGTAGATGACTTCGCGATACGTGCCGGGCTTGATGTGAATGAAAACGCGATTGCTGCTGCTGCCTGCTGGCACAGCCATCACCGCCGCCTGAACGGTTGTGAACTGCGCGGAACCATCGGCTGAAACGTAAAGGTTTGTGTGCGCGTGCAGCGAACCTGTCACAAACAACAGCGACGCCATCGCAAGGACCGAAGCCACGCCGTGGAACGGTTGGGAATTATTCATAGGTGATTCAAACGTTTTGCGCCAAGTCCGGCGCGCCGATCGGACAGGAACTTTCCGGCGCGGGGCCGACACGCCTTACGCCAACACCCACAACCGAAACATCATCCGTAAACTCTGCGCACCCGCAGAATTGTTGAATGTCGGCCATTACCTTTGCGAACAGTTCAGCTGTTGGCAGATGCGACCGCGCCTTCACCGCCGCCATCAGGCGCTCGACGCTGAAGCATTCATGGTTGTGCCCCTCCGCTTCAATGAGACCGTCAGTGAAGAGCAACAACAGATCGCCGACTGCGATGTCCTGCCGGGCGGTTGGGAAAATGGCGTCTTCAAACAGTCCAAGAGCCGGACCCTTCGACTTCGCCGCTCCACCCAGGGGTTCCACCTCGGCTGCAGCGCGCCGGACGTGAATGGCATCAGGGTGAGCGGCGCTGGCGTAGCGCAGCTCGCCTTTGTCGACATCCGCAATCAGATACAATGCCGTGGCGAACATGGTGGTGCCACTCAGCTTGAACACGCCGGCGAGAGCGTGATTGATCTGCCCCAACAGCTTTCCCGGATCCGCCGAGGCATGGCCCAAATCCTGGACCAGGGAACGCATCATCGCGGTGATCAACGCGGCTCGAACATCGTGTCCCATCACATCGCAGATGAACACGCCGACCGTTGTGTCGGACAGTTCGACCACATCGTAGAAGTCACCGCTCACCGCGCCGTTCGGCAGGAACAAGCTGAAGAACTCCAGGGCGCTTTCGGGATAGGGCAGATGCGGCGGCAGGCACGGAAATCTTTGGGGAAGCATCGCCAGTTGAAGTTCGCGGGCCATCTTGAGCTCGTCCGCGATCTGCTGGTTCTTCTGCTGCAGCTGGCGGGTCCGCTCCTCCAAGGCGAGTTCAGCCTTTTTCCGTGCCGTGATGTCCCGGGAAATTCCGAAGGTGCCGATGATGCGTCCCGACGGATCCCGCAGCGGCATCTTCGTCGTGGATACCCAGGAAATGCTGCCGTCGGGCCACGTTTCCATTTCCTCGATTCCCACGAGCGGTTTCCCCGTGCGAATGGCTTCCTGCTCGTCCTCCCGCGCCTGTTGGGCGTGCTCGGCGCTGAAGAAGTCCGCATCGGTTTTCCCAAGCGCGTGAAGCGGATTCTCGAGACCGAAACGCCGCGCGTGTGCCTGATTGATCCTGATGAACCGGCTCTCGCAATCTTTGAAGTAAATCGCGTCAGGGATGTTGTTCATCAAAATTTCCAGCAGGTGCCGGTCACGGCGCGAAGCGGCCTGGGCAGCGTGGCGGGCCAGCGCCTTGCGAACGGCGCTGGCGACCGCCGCGGTTGAAGTGCTGGAGCGGACAAGAAAATCCTGCGCACCGGCGTGAAGCACGGCTTCACCAGATTGTTCGCCGCCTTCCCCGATCAAAACCACGAACGCGGAATGAGGCGCGGCGCGGTGCACTTGGCCGAACAATTCCAATGCAGTTGCGGACGATTGCGACACGTCGAGCAACACGAGGTCGAAGGACTCCGAACGCAGCAGCGACAAGGCGGTATCGGAATCTGCCGCGGAGACGACTTCGAAGCCGTGGCGCCGCAACTCTGGACCGAATCCGGGCGGGGCTTCGATCGCCAGGAGATGGTGCGAAACCGTGGGCATTGGGCGAAAGATAGGCAAAGGATTCGTGATGTCCAGCAGCCGCATGCGTGAGACGACGGCAGGGCCGCCCGGCAGCCACGCGGAA
Source organism: Verrucomicrobiia bacterium (assembly GCA_035629175.1). Taxonomy (NCBI): domain Bacteria; kingdom Pseudomonadati; phylum Verrucomicrobiota; class Verrucomicrobiia; species Verrucomicrobiia bacterium. The sequence continues at coordinate 3,125 of DASPIL010000037.1, forward strand.
TTCACAACCAGGGCCGATTCAAGATTCCTCTTCGATTGGCTGAATTTTATTTCACGATTGTGCAAATTCGCGCAGAGCGGTCGAACATCGACAGGCTTGAGCGATGGCCTTCTCGCAGTTTGTTGCAGTCGTGAAAATGGTCCAACGGTGATAAAACCTGCTGTTGACAGGGCTGGGATGCACGTGACGAAGCGGGCACTGCAAAGTTCTTGCTTGCTGGCATTTTCCCTGCTGAACTCCGCAACCATAGTTCAAGACCGAACCCGTGGCGCAGTTGGATTGAACAACCAATTCAGTCACACACAAACACTCAAAATGGCGAAATACAAATTAGAATATATCTGGCTGGACGGGTATGAGCCCGTTCCCAATCTTCGTGGCAAGACTCAGGTGAAGGAATTTGCGGCGTTCCCGAAACTGGAAGAGCTGCCGATGTGGGGATTCGACGGCAGTTCCACCCGCCAGGCCGAAGGCCGCAGCTCCGACTGCATGCTGAAACCTGTGGCCGTTTACCCCGACAGCACCCGCAAGAATGGGGCGCTGGTCATGTGCGAAGTCATGATGCCGGATGGCAAGACGCCGCATCCGAGCAATTCCCGCGCAAACATTCTTGACGACCCCGGCGCGTGGTTCGGTTTCGAACAGGAATATTTCCTCTACCAGGATGGTGTGCCGCTGGGATTCCCGAGCGGCGGCGGTTTTCCTCCACCTCAAGGCGAGTATTACACCGGCGTGGGTTACAAGAACGTGGGCGACCTCGCCCGCCAGATTGTTGACGAACACCTCGACCTCTGTCTGGACGCTGGCATCAACCACGAAGGCATCAACGCGGAAGTCGCAAAGGGCCAATGGGAATTCCAGATTTTTGGCAAGGGTTCGAAAACCGCCGCTGACCAGGTCTGGATGGCCCGCTATCTCCTGCTGCGCCTGTGCGAAAAATACGGCGTCGATGTCAACTGGCATTGCAAGCCGCTCGGCAAGGATGTGGATTGGAACGGCTCAGGCATGCACACGAACTTCTCAACGGACCACATGCGCGAAGTGGGCGGCAAGGATTACTTCGAACGCTTGATGGCAGCTTTCGACAAGTTCAAGAACGAGCACATCGCCGTTTACGGGCCGGACAATCATCTGCGCCTCACGGGATTGCACGAGACGCAATCGATCGACAAGTTTAACTATGGTGTGGCGAATCGTGGCGCATCGATCCGCGTTCCCCACAGCTTCATCAACAACAACTATCGTGGTTACCTGGAAGATCGCCGTCCGAACTCGCAGGGCGATCCTTACAAGATCGCGGGCCGGGTGCTGCAGACGATCGCCACGGTGCCCCTGAAGTAATGGCGGGATTTTCCCTGGCGGCAAATGCAGCCGGGGGCGCTCAGGGGGTATCGGAGTACGGCGCGGACGTCATGTTCGCGCCGTTTTTGTTTTGCAGGAGGATTGGGGTCTTTGCCCCATACAGGGAAAAAGACGGCGCGGCTTAACTCTCGCTGCCAACAGATTCTCGAACCGTCGGCAGGGAGGGGCGGTTGTTTGTTAGACGTAACGGACCGGCTCGGGTGAAAACCCATGCCGGTCCGACTTTCTCCGGGGAAAAGAGCTTTACACCAAGCCACGACGAATCTAGATTCCGCTGCTAATATTTTCGGAATAATTGATATGGAAGCAAAAACGAAGACGATTGAATCATTTAAGTTGCACGAGAAGGATACAGGTTCGGCGGATGTTCAGATCGCCTTGCTCACGCAACGGATCAATCACCTGACGGAGCATCTGCAAACCAACAAGAAGGATCACAGCTCCCGCAGGGGCCTGCTAATGATGGTCGGCCAGCGCCGTCGTCTTCTCGATTATCTTCACAGCACGGATGTGAGCCGATATCAGGCGATCACCAAGAAGCTCAAGCTTCGTCATTGATTTCAAAAAGCCAGCCCTTCGGCTGGCTTTTCCACTTCGAACCTGGACCGCGGGCGCGTCGGTCCAGTTCGTGTTTAAACCCACGCGTCGCAAAGGTTCTGAAGGCTCCTGGGTAATTTCATTCAGTCCCGAGTTTCATCGGGATTCACTGAAGTTTCTCGGCGGCCACAGACAAAAAAGGAAAAATGCCAGAAAGAGTCGTCGCCCAAATCGGGGACAAGCAAGTCATCATAGAAACCGGCAAGCTTGCCAAGCAGGCTGACGGTGCCGTGACAGTTCAACTCGGCGAAACGATTGTGATCGTCGCCGCAGTCGCCGCCACCAAGGCCAAGGAAGGACAGGACTTCTTTCCGTTGACGGTCGACTACCGCGAAAAAGCAGCTGCAGCCGGAAAGTTTCCCGGCGGCTACTTCAAGCGCGAAGGCCGTCCCACCGAGAAGGAAATTCTCACCTCCCGCATCATCGACCGTCCCATTCGCCCGCTCTTTCCCAAGGGCTGGTACAATGAAGTCCAGGTGCAAACAATGCCGTTGAGCGCCGACGGCGAAAACGATCCCGACATGCTCGCCGTTCTTGGCGCGTCAGCAGCGCTCATGGTCAGCGACATTCCATGGGCTGGTCCGCTCGGTGCCACTCGCGTTGGACGGGTCGGTGGCCAGTTCATTGCCAACCCCACCCACGTGCAGATGGCGGAAAGCGACCTCGATCTCGTTTACGTCGGAAATGAGTCCGACATGGTGATGTTCGAAGGTTCGGCCAAGGAAATTTCGGAAGCTGATTTCAATGCCGCGCTGAAGTTCGCGCAGGAAGCGATTCAGCCGATGATCCAGGCACAGAAGGAATTGGTCGCGAAAGTCGGCAAGAAGAAGCGCGACATCACGCTCAACATCGTTCCTGATGAAATCCTGAACGAAGCCAAGTCGCTCGCTGGCGATCGCATCGTTCCCGCATTGTTGAACCCCGGCAAGATGGCCCGCGAAGCTGCGGTCAATGCAATCAAGGATGAAGTCGCCAAGAAGCTCCTCGAAAAGCACGGCGCCGAGAAGATCACAAATTTCGTCGTAAACGACGCGTTCTACTATATCCAGAAGGAAGCCGTGCGCAGCCTCATCATGAAAGAGGAGAAGCGCCTGGACGGACGCAACCTGGATACTGTTCGCCCGATCATTTGCGAAGCCGGCATCCTGCCGCGCGCGCATGGTTCGTCGCTCTTCAGCCGCGGTGAAACGCAGGCAGTTGCACTCGCAACGCTCGGCACGGGAGAAGACGCGCAGGAATTCGATTCCTACACAGGCGGAGCGAGCGAGAAAAAGTTCATCCTGCATTATAACTTCCCGAACTATTCGGTCGGCGAAACCGGACGCATCAGCGGGCCCGGCCGCCGCGAAATCGGCCACGGCGCGCTTGCCGAACGCTCGATCGAACCCATGATTCCGCTCACCACGTATCCTTATGCGGTGCGAGTGACCTGCGAAATCATGGAGTCCAATGGCTCCACATCCATGGCATCGGTTTGTTCCGGATCGCTGGCATTGATGGACGCAGGCGTTCCCATGATTCGTCCGGTCGCTGGTATCAGCATCGGCATCTGCACCACCTACGCAAACGACAAGAAGATTGCCGACTACAAGTTGCTGACCGACATCATCGGCTGGGAAGACGCCTTCTGCGACATGGATTGCAAGATTGCGGGAACGGAGAAGGGCATCACGGGATTCCAGCTGGACCTCAAGCTCAAGGGCATCCCGCACGAGATCATGACGGAAGCGGTGGAGAAGGCCCGGGTCGCGCGCCTGTTCATCCTCGGTGAGATGGCCAAGACGCTCGCCACGCCGCGCGCTGAGATCAGCAAGTACGCACCGCGGATCGAAACCGTGAAGATCAACCCGGAGAAGATCGGCGCGCTGATCGGACCCGGCGGCAAGAACATCAAAAAACTGGTCGAGGAATCAGGTTGCGAGATCAACATCGAAGACGATGGAACGGTGAACATCTTCTCCGTGTCGTCAGAAGGCATGAAGATTGCCAAGGATGCGATCGTCGGAATGACCGCTGAGGCCGAGATTGGGAAGATCTACCGCGGCAAAGTCGTGACGATCAAGGAATTCGGCGCCTTCGTGGAATTCCTTCCTGGCAAGGACGGATTGGTTCACATCAGTGAGCTGGCAAACTTCCGCGTCAAGCAGACCGAGGACATCGTCAAGATTGGCGATGACATCTGGGTGAAATGCCTTGGCGTGGACGAAAAAGGCCGCGTGCGACTCTCCCGCAAAGCTGCAATGGCAGATCGCGACAAGGAAATGGGCACCACTCCTGAACAGCCGCCCGCCGGTTATGAAACACAGGGCGAAGGCGGACAGGGATCCGAACAAGGCGGTGACAGGCCGCCCCGCAGTGATCGCGGTGACCGAGGCGGCGACCGCGGTGGCGATCGCCGGCGCGGAGGTGGCGATCGTCGTGGACCTCGCGACGGCAATCGCTGAGCCGTAGTTTTAATCTCAAGGCGGACCGGAAACGGTCCGCCTTTTTTGTTTTGTCGAAAGTGCCTTGGCGGGATTCACAGCCTTGACCCGCGCTGTCGGGCCACTAACTTTCGGCCATGGATCATTCACCAGGATTTCTCAAGCTCACGAGCGAAGCGAAAACCCGCATCAACGAAATCAACGTCGAAGATGCCCGCGCCCGGCTCGCGGCAAATCCCAACGCCATATTGATCGATGTGCGTGAGGATCACGAATGGAAGGAAGGTCACGCGGCTGAAGCGGTTCACCTGGGTAAGGGGATTCTGGAGCGCGATCTTGAGAAGCTCTTTCCCGACAAACACACCGAGATCATCATGTATTGCGGCGGCGGATTTCGCTCGGCGCTGACCGCTGATGCCGCGCAGCAGATGGGATACAAAAAGGTGTTTTCGCTGATCGGCGGTTACAAAGGGCTGGTGGCGTCAGGCTGGAAGTGCACTGGCAGCGGTTCTCAAGCCTGAGTTTTGGCGTTGGACAAATTGGAGTTGCGGTTGCAAATCCGCTGCAGCGCGTTCGCAACTGACACGACTTTCTCCCGCGCGCATTCGCCCATCAGGCAGATCTGGATCCAATTCTTCGCCCGCAGATATTCGCTGTTGTAGCTGACAAGGTACCCCGATTCCTGCAGCAACTCAGATGTCTTCACAGAATTAAGTTCCGGCGGGAGCGCAATCGTGATGACGGCGGGCGACGTGGTCGTGCTTGACCCAACTGTTGCAAATCCCATTTCAACCAGCCGCGCGCGCAGCCAATCGGAAATCCCCTTGATCGTATTGAAGCGGTGTTCCCAATCGACCGGCTTGATCGCCGCGTGCAAGGCATGCAGGAGGTTCGACGAAAAAGTGAATGGAACCCCGCCTTGCTGCGCGTAGTAGGCAAGGTCCAGGTAACGGGGCAGTGGACGCGCCGCGGGTTTCAATTCGTGATTGTAGAACACCATCGAAATGCCCGGATAGGAACGCAAACCCTTGCCGCTGGAAGAGGAGGCGAGGTAAACGCCTGACAAATCAACAGGAACGGTCCCGACGCTGCTGATGCAATCCAGGCAAAGCCGGATATCGAACTCGGCGCAGAGCGTCTTCAGCCTTGCCAGGTCGTTCAGCACGCTCGTCGAAGTTTCACAATGCACGCACCACAGCCAGCCTGGCTTCTCTGCTGATTCAAGCGACTGCCTGATGCGGGACCAATCGAATGGCGCCCCCCACGCAAATGCGACCGCCTGGAAATTCAGTTCGAAGCGGCGCGCGTGATCGACCAGGCGCTGTCCGAATTCGCCGTTGGAGAGCACAATGCCAGGACGCTCCTCGAGGGACAGCTGCGCGGCAATGACGTCGTTGGCCAGAGTGCCTGAACCTTGAAGCAGTTCCACCCGCCCGGCCCCCACAAGCTGGGTCAGAAGCTGTTTCGCAGCCTTGAAATCTCTCATGAACGCATCCGAGCGATGCGATTCAGGAGCCTGTTCAAAGGCGCGGCGAACCTGCCGCCGAACAGCAACAGGGCCGGGGAGAAAATTGACGGAGCTTGGCTGGAACGCGCGCGAAACCGAGGAGCGCAGGAATTCCCGCGCACTGGTTTCAAATGTTTCCATCGCCACAAACATTGGCTGAAACTGCGCCTCGCCATTGCCCACCACGGGGCCGAAGGGAACAAATCCAAGATGCTGGTACAGCCGAAACTGCCGCGTCGTGCCAGAGATCACAGCCGAGTCGTAACCCTTTTCGATGCTGTATTGCCACAGGAGAGCGAGCAATCCCTGCAGCACCTGCGCGCCCCGGAATTTCTTCTCGATGGCCAGAAGACGGACTTCACAGACCGTTCGGCCTGCAGGCAAATACGAATCCAGATTGGGGAGTTTTTGGTCAAGGGAGAAGGGGCGGTTGCCGCGTGCGGCAAGCATGCCGACCACCTTGTTTCCGCAGAGGCAGATCAGGTATGTGTTCTCGGCGTGGAATTTGTCGACCAGCCGATGCGTCGGCGAGCTTTGGTGCTGGGGGATTTCTTCGACAAACGTTTTGTAGTTCAAGCGGTGAATCTGCTCAAACTCCCAGTCTTCGGAGGCAAACTTGAAAACCAGCGGCTCGCGTGAAGTCATGGTTGCGATTGCTCGGGTTGCGGTTGGTTGCGGCGCGCGGCCAATAATGAAAATTCCTCGACGAAATTGCGGCGATGCGCGAGCAGCACGATGGCGGCCCATGCGGAAAGAAGCGTCACGTGGGCGGGTTGCGGATGCAGCCACACGTCCGCCAGTGGGAGGCAGGCCATGGCAATCAATCCCGGAAGGACGGTTCGGCGAAACACCGGCAGAAGAGCGATGAACAGCACGGCGAACACCGCGGCCAGCTGGGGATCGAACGCGAGCAGCGTGCCGATCGAAGTCGCCATTCCTTTGCCGCCGTGAAACCTTAATTGCAACGGCCAGACGTGCCCCGCCACCACGGCAATCATGCTCAGGAGAATAATCCGGGGATCATTTGTGAAATGATGCGCCACCCAAACCGCCAGGACTCCCTTGAAGACGTCACAGACGACAGTCAGAAAAAAGCCCTTTTTCCCGAGCAATCTGCCCACATTTCGGGCGCCAACGTTGCCGCTGCCAATCAGGCGGATGTCCTGGTCAGTGAACCAGCGCACGAAATAATAGCCAGACGTGAAGCAGCCGAGGACATAGGAAAAAAGAAAAAGACCGACAGCGAGGTTCCCATTCGCGGAATACCAATAGTCAATCCAGGACATATTCAGGTCTGTAGCTCCAACAGTTGCTCGTTCGAGAACGTGCGCGAGAATAACGCGTCGACCGCCTGCGAGGGAATCAAAATCTCTGTCGATAACGAGCGTGGGACGCGGGTTTCAAACGGTCTTGCCCGTCGCTGTCGGGCCGGGGAGAAATCCAATTATTATTGACGCGCCGTCTTCAATCCCTCCCACGCCTCGATCTGCGCTTCCGATCGCGCGCTGATTTCCTTGATCTTTTGCATTTGGGATTGCTGGACCTGCTGGAGTTCGCGCAGCGCGGCCTGCTGTTCTGAGTCGGTTCCACTCGCCTGTGCACGCGCAAGTTTCTCCTGCGCGTCCCGCATCATCATGGCGGTTTCCTCGGAGACCTTTTTCAATTCCTGCACTGCAGCCTGCCGGAGCTGTTGCTTTCCATCCTCCAGTGAAACGGAATCCCCGGACGGAATCACGCGCTGCACCTGCTCGATCGACGCGGCGCGCAGAGTGGGATCGGCAACACTCGGGCGAGATGATTCGGCGGGGGCGGCGACGCGCGCAATTGCGCGGCTCAGGTCGGCCTCGACGGCCGGCTCCCATTCAGGGGAGAGCAGGGGAAGTGTTTCACGGCGATCCCCCCCCGACACCGTGATGCCAAGAAAACATGCCTCGCCGGCATGCACATTAAATGCCTGCAGCCCATCGTGAGCCGCCGCTGTTGCAGCATCAGGATCCGAAACTGCATTGATGCGTTGCACGCGGAGCTGTCCCTCGGCTTCCACTTCGTAGGCGGACACCAGTTGCGCGACGCGTTCGGCAAAAGCCTGCGTCTCAGCCGTGGTCGTCGCAGGATCCAGAAGCGAGTAGAAGCGGATTTCAATGGGGCGATCCAGCTTCTGGAGCATGGCGCGCGTGCTTTCGCTGAGGGGGCTGCGGACCAGTGGACGGTGCGCCGTTGTGGAATTCCGCGTCAGGAGAATGGCCACTCCACCTCCGACAATTGCGGAAAGCAGGGCAATGCCGAGCAGGGACATGCGCGCGGCGGCGAGCAGGTTGCGGCGGCGGGAAGAGAGGGAGAACAGTTTCATAAACAGCGGCTTTGCAGGCGCGGAATCAGCGTGGCAAGTTCGGTTCGGAGGCGCGAGGAAAACCTGAGGCGACCAGGCAGCGAATGCATTCGCCTTCGCTTGCTTCGCAAACCGCAGTGCCCGCGCGCTTTACGATTGTTAGCGCTCGGCGTTCCCGCCCTTCGGTTGTCAAGGCGCGGTAAGCATCCGCCAATTTCGGGAAAGAGTGTGCATCAGAGCGCGAATAGTCTCGTGCTCACCCTATGGGCAATTGGCATCCAATCATAGCACCAGCGGCCCCTGACGAGCGCCGGTCCAACCCACGAGATTTCATGATCTTCCTGCGAACCGCTTTTCACATACCGCTCATTTGCTGTCTCGCCCTCATCATTGCCACCCGGGCGGCTGATGCATCGGCCGCCGAGCCCGTGCCGCACCTTACAATGACGCAGCCAGGTGGAATGCCGGGCTGGCCGGTGATCACGAGCGTCGATCGCGCAACGAACGGGATGACTGTTCATTGGGAAGGTCCGCCAGGTTATTATCGATTGTTCCAGAAGAAAGGGGTTCAAGACAAAAACTGGACGCAGGTCGGCACACCGATGCTCGGACGCCAGGCCACGATCACCACTCTCTCCAGCAATGCGTTCTTCCGGATTTCCGGACCCTCTCCACGCTATGCCGGCTCACAGGTTTGCGGCCAATGCCATACAGACGTTCACAACAATGCAATGCACACCCGGCACGCTGAGGCGTTACAAACCCTGAAGCAGATCGGGCAGGACAAGAACGCCTCCTGTTTGCCCTGTCACACGGTCGGACACGGACTGCCGACAGGCTTCACTTCGGAACTCGCGACGCCGAACCTGGCTGGCGTGCAATGTGAAAACTGTCATGGCCCGTCAGCGAATCACGCCGCAAACGAGGAGGACATCACGCTGCGTCCGCGCAAGGACATCGCTGCGCAGGTGTGCGGCGGCTGTCATACGGATTCCCATCACCCGACGTATGACGAGTTCAGCGGCACGGGTCACGCCAATGTCACGGAAGACATGAGCCTTGTGAGCCGCGTCGACAGTTGCGGGCGCTGCCATTCGGGTTCGGCCCGGCTGACGATGCTGAAAGGCAACAGTGCGCTGAGCGTTACGAACGACGCGAACATGGGAATCACTTGCGTCGTGTGCCACGATCCTCACAGCAATACGGTGAACCCGTCGCAGTTGCGAAATCCTCTTGCTTCCACCAACGACTTCTTTCTTTCCACATCGGGAAGCTTTGCCTCTGCCTATCGAGAGGACGTCAACGTCTGCGCGCAATGCCACAATCATCGTGGCGCGTCGTTCACGAGCAGCGGCCGCCCGCCGCATCATTCTCCGCAATATAATATGCTCATCGGCACGGTCGGGGAGCTCTCGGGCGGCACCAAGCCAAACCAGGCGGGAGCACATGCGCGATTGATTGAAAAGCAGTGCGTGGGATGTCACATGGCTACTGAGGAATACGTCAGCGAGGCACAACCGGCCATGACGGGCCACAGTTTTCGTGTGGAAACATTCAACAGTTGCGCTGAATGCCATCCGTTCCCCGAGCTCCTCACGGTGTTCACGACGTTCTCCGTATCGAACCAGGTGCAGCAGCTCAAGCAGGCGCTGGATCTTTGGGCAACCACGAAGGCGTCCGCGGCGTTGCGTACAAAATACGGCGCGAGAGCCTGGGAATACACGACGCCTGGCAGCCTTTCGAGTGGCGGGCCGGGACCGAGCGCGGCGGAGCAGGCTCAGATTCCAATCAACATCCAGAAGGCTCGATTCAATTTGTACATTGTCCAATATGACGGCAGCTTCGGTGTGCATAATGGTCCCTACGCGATCACGCTTCTGGATGCAGCGCGCGCCTGGATCCAGGCGGAACTGAACAACTGAGGGGCGCAATTACCATGAGACTTCCAAACAGGATCAAGAATATTCCAGCAGCCGCGGTTCGTTGGATTGCGCTCGCGGCGGTGGCTGCCGTCGTGGGCACAGTAATGCTTGCGTGCCGCACCACGAATCGGGCTGTCGTCGTGCTGCCCGATTACCCAGGCGCAAAATACATTGGCTCCAAGGAATGCGAGCAATGTCATGACACCATTTACAGAGATTTCCAAACGGCTGATCATGCACGCCTGATCACTGGAGGCGCCAACGCCCTGAATGCCGGTTGCGAATCGTGCCATGGCCCGGGCAGTGTGCATTCCGATTCCGGCGGCGAGATCAAGCCGCCGTTCAGCTTCTCGTCAGGCCGGCCACAACCCACCAGTGCTCTCGGACGGCAGGGGGTCGACCCCGCCCGCGCCACGGAAGACGTTTGTTATCAGTGCCACCAAGATGTTCGCGGCGAGTTCAACCTGCCGCATCATCATCCCGTTCCCGAAGGCAAGATGAGTTGCACTCAATGCCATCCACCGCACAAGGGGATCGCGCATGTGGGCGGCAGCACGCGGCTCACATCGAAGGAAGAGAACTGCATCCAGTGCCACCCGTCGCAGCGCGGCCCGCATGTCTTCGAGCATGAGGCAATGCGTGAAGGCTGCTCGGCATGTCACTCGGCCCACGGCAGTGTGAATCCGAAAATGCTGACGGAGCGCGATTCGAACCTGTGCCTCAAGTGCCACTTCCAGGAGGTGCGCGGCGACAGCCTGCTCATCGGCGGCATTGAACACCGCGACCGTGTTCAGCAGGGAACGTGCTGGACGGCGGGCTGTCACGAAGCCGTTCACGGGTCACGCGTGAATTCCTCGCTGCGCTATTAACCATCAACTCTGAACGCTGATGAAACACCAAGAAACGAATCGCAAAGCGGGAAGGGGAATGGCCACACGAAAGCTTCGCCTGTGGGCGCGGCTTTTTGTCGGGGCCTCCATTGCGGCTTGCGGCGCACACCTGCACGGCGCTGAATCAGAAGCTCCCGCTGCTGAAGCGGCCGATGACGCAAAAGAGGAGACGAAAGAAGAACTGACGCCCGAACAAATGTTCGAAGGCGGCGAGGAAATCCCAGGCAATTGGGTCGAGATCTCCTACGGCGGCATGCTCACGTCGGGCAGCAAGGGTACTGCGCAGCAGCGAATGCATCTCGGAGAAGGCATGTTCGGCGGCATTGAAGATCTGCATTATCAAAAACAGGTCAACAAGGAGACTGTGTTTTCAACGGATCTTCGGGCTCTGCCAGGCGAGGAAGATTACCGCCTTAGCCTGAGCCTCGTTCGTGAAAAGCTGGGATTCGTCCGGTTTCATTTTGAACAGTTCAGAACGTGGTACAACAATCCGGCAGGACATTTCGAACCCTCGCCTTTCCGCCTTCCTGCCCATGACGAAAGCCTGTTCATTGACCGCGGCGAGATCGGATTTACGGCTGGACTGACCAGGGCGAAGCTGCCGCAGATCACATTCGAATACCTGCACCAGTTTCGGGACGGTGAAAAAGGGTCCACGGCGTGGGGACCCGTGAACCTCGGTTTTCATCCGCCAAACCTCAGCATTCAGCGAAACCTCGCGCCATCGTTCTGGGACATTGACGAAACGCGCGACATCTTCGCGCTCGACCTGCGGCATCCAATCAAAAAAACCGAAGCCGGCGTGGGTGTTCGCTATGAAGTCGGGAACATCAATAACGCAAGGAAGATGAATTTTCGCCCGAGCGAACCGAACGAACGAAAGGTGACGCATCGGGAAGGTTCGAGCCACGACCTCTTCAGCGCGCATGCATGGACCGAAACGTGGCTCAAGAACAACCTGATGTTCTCGTCAGGGTTCCTGTTTGCGAACTTGCACGACAGCCTTTCAGGGCGCCGTGTTTACGGCGATGACTTCGACGTTAACTATTCTCCCGCCGCGGCGAATGGTGCGGGATTTGTGAATCTTGACGGCGTGATGAATCGCAAGGAGTACGTCATGAACCTGAATCTCATGACGATTCCCTTGCAAAACCTCACGATCATTCCATCGATGCGAGTGCAGAAGGAGGATTGGGATGCGGAGTCATTTGCAAATCCAACCACGGGGAATAATCCCCCTGCGCCGATGTTGGCCCTGCGATCCAATGGCGATGCGCTCGACGTCCAGGAGCGGCTGGACGTGCGGTATACGGGCGTGACCAACTGGGTGCTCTACGCGCGAGGCGAATGGACGCAGGGTGAAGGACAATTGGATGAACGCGGCGGCATTCCTGCAAACGCCCGCATTCGTCGCGATACAGAAACGGAACGCCTGTTCCAGAAATACACCATCGGGGCGCGTTGGTATCCAATGCGCGCATTGACCTTCGACGCGGGCGCTTACTACAAGCGGAACAGTTACGACTACGATCACGAGTTAGACACCACCGTGAATGATTCGGCGAATCGCTATCCCGCTTACCTGGTGATGCAGGCGTTCGAAACGTTTGATGGCAATTTACGCGCGACCTGGCGTCCGCTGACAAAGCTCACTGTGTCCGGGCGATACGAATATCAGTTATCCACGATCAACACGCGGCCCGCGAGTGCCTCGGGACTCGCGGAACGGCAAAGCTCGGAAATGACCAGCCAAATCGTTGGAGGCAATGCGAGCTGGGTGCCATGGTCAAGAATGTCGCTGCAGCTCGGTGCAAACTACGTTCAAAGCCAGACGGAAACACCCGTCGCGGACCTCGATTTCACGCGGGCCGCCCTGGCGTCGCAGAACAATTACTGGACCTTCAACATGAACACGACGTTCGTCGTTGATAACAAGACCGATCTGAGCCTTGGCTATTTCCGCTACGAAGCGGACAACTTCAGGACGGGGCTCGGTACGGAGGGTTTCTCATTGGGGGCCGAGACCGCCGAACACGGCGTGAGCGCGATGCTGACCCGCCGCTTGACACCCAATTTGCGGTGGAAGATGCGTTACAGCTGGTACACGTCGGAAGATGACACTTACGGCGCGCAAAACGACTTCGACGCCCACATGCTCTTCACGAGCATGCAGTATCGCTTCTGATCGCGTCAAAACTTCGGCGGCTCGGCGCAGATCACGGTTCGGCCTGGATCCGGAAGAACACTGGGTTAGGCTGTGGCGGCGGGGTCCAGATCACGGAATGCGCGGAGGCCCGAATCCAGTCGCTTAGCGCGATCCACTCCGTTAAGTTCGTGCTGCTCCAAACGCGGTAACCATGGCCCGGTGCGGCTGGCCAATTAAGTCTGACGTCCCGCTGCGCTGATATCGATGTTGTCACTTTGAAGATCGGGGCTCGCGCACTGGTTCCTGCGCCAACCTCGACCCGCAGATACTGGGCTGAACGGCTGTTCATGGTGTTCGTAAAAGCCGCCCGGGTGGTGTCGGCCAGCGTCCAGGAATTCAGCGGAACCCATGCCACGAGGTTGCTGCTGCCCCACACACGATATTGATTTCCGGGAATGGAATTCCACGTCATGCGTATTCCATTTCCCTGCAGCTTCTCGACATCCAAGCGGAGGTGTGGCACCGCGTTGTTTGGATCTGTACCCGCCACAAACTCGGCCCAATCGCTTGCGCCGTCGCCGTCGCTATCCGTGCTCATGGTCCGCTCGGGATCCGCAACCCCGAATGTTTCCATTTCGTAGCCGTCGGGGATCTGGTTCGTATTCGCGTCGAGGAAAGTGTAATTGCCCGCGAACGTGATCGTCCCGCCCGCCGCCAGCGCGTTCGTTTGAGGGGCAGGGGTGACATGATACGGTGCGTCCCCAAACTGGATGACATACTGCCCTGGTGCGGCGTTCGTGATGACCGTGGAGCGGCCGCTGCCCGTTCTACCGCTTGGGCCGGAAAGCGCAAATACCGATTGCCATAGGTTGTTCGTCACCTCGATTCGCCCCGGCACAATGGTGTTCATTTCAATCGAAACGTCATCAATCAGCCAGCCGAGGCGCGGCGGTCCATCGATTGAAAACACGAAGTGATACCAGACGATGTAAACGACCTGCCCCACGTAAGGCGTGAGGTCGAACTGAAACTCCTCCCACTCGAGGGAAAAATCCTCCGCGAACTGATGCAGCAGAATGGGCGGCGTGGATATGTTGGTAATGATCTGGATCGCAGCCAGCTGGAAATCGACTTCGCCCTTGGGCGTGAAATCGTATTGATGTGAGAAACGCAATGTTGCCTGGTTGCCGCCTGTCAGCAGAATGCCCGGGCTGATCAGGTAGGATTCCATATGCCCAAGCGGTCCGCCACCCAGGTTGCTTCCCCACGCATTGGTCCCGGAACTCGGAACGAGACCGCCCCCAGGAGTTCCACGTTCCCACTGGGATTCTGACTCGTCCGCCGAAATGACCGACCAATCCAGGCTGCTGACTTCGAGGTTGTCGTTCCACGGGGGCACTTGCGGATCGAGGGTTGTGAAACTGTAGAGTTGCCCGTTGTTGTCGTCGGTTGTGGCATTTCCGGCGCGATCGCGGCTCGTCACGCGAAAGTAGTAGGTGGTGTTGGGTTTCAAGCCCGTTAGAAACAGCTCGTGTTCAGTCGTGGGCAGCGCGTCGTACGCAGTGAAGTTGATGGGCAGCTGGTCGGGCGATTCGCCATATTGCACCAGCGAATCCGCCGCCTTCGACGTGTTCCAGAAAACCAGCGCTTCCAGGTAACCCGGCTCGATCAGCACGTCCGCAATCACAGGCGCGTTGGTATCGAAGGTTGCTGTGACAGAATTGGTTCGGCTGGCCGATGCATCGAAGTAATCAACGCTGACCATGCCGGTTGGCGTTGCAGTGAAGATCCCGGGCGCGCCGCTGTTGGTTGGAGAAAAAATGATGTCGCCGCGAAACAATCCCGCTCGTGTGGTTTCCGCCAGGATCAGATGCAATTCATTCGTGCCATTGGAGTCACGAACCGCGATTTCGATTGTGCCCGCGCCGCGCCGATCCGCATCCTCCACTTCCACGAGAGCCCGGCCAGGCAGGGAATAAACGTCGCTGTCGAGGGTAACGATGCTTGTGTTGGGTTCCGGAGTAAGGAAAGCGAGAATATTTCGCAGGAGACCGGCCCGATTATTTCCAACTCCGATTCCAAGTGGAATGGCGTCGAGCGGAAATGACAGATAGACCACCTTTCCGGCAAGATCCAATCCGGTCCGAGGCGAACGCACGCCGACAATCTGATCATCTGCGAGCGCGACCGGAGCTCCATTCGTGGTGGGTGAAATCCAGTCGGAGGGATCCGTAACGCCGCCAAATTCCAGCAGCGCGAGAAGCTCCGCGTAGGGAGAATAATCCAGCGCAACATCAATGCCCGCGCCAACCGGATCGCCGCCAAATCCAATGACGTGATTCACGGGCATGTCCTCCACGTTGGCCTGGACCTGCAGGATGTCCCGCGCGAAGTCGGCTGCCCCCGCCTCGCCCAGGCGTGTCACTGCTTCCATGGAGGCAACGAACAGCGATCCGCCGTTCGTCACGTAACTTGCGAGTCGTTGAACGAGCGCGACGTCAGGCGCCAGCAGTTCGTCCATCCGCCAGATGACACAACGATAAGATTGCAGTTGCAACAGCGTGGGCGGATCTGTGTCGCGGGCATCGAAGACTTCGTAGGGCGTGCCCAGACGATCGAGGGCTTCGGTGTAACCCGAAAGCGGCGGCGCGGCGATAAGGCCGCCATAATCGGTGTAAGAATCGAGCAGCAGCACTGCAGAGGATTGGATGTTCGTGACAGTAAAGAAGGCACCGCTGTTGTCGTTCGTGGCGCGATTTCCCGCCTCATCGATGGCAACGACAAAATAGCGGATCGCGGTGTTTGGCGGCAGGTTGGCGAGCGAGAACTCGGTCTCGGTTGCAAACACCCGGTTGCTCAATCCGCTGGCCGGGCTTCCCTCACCGAAATAAATTTCCCCGCGGGCAGGCTCGTCTGTTTCCCACGAAACCGAGACCTCGCCGAAAATCTGCGATACGCCAAGGTTTTGAATGACAGGAGAATTCAAGTCGATCGTCGCAGTAAATGTTCGCGATGCCGGGGGAGACGCATCGGTATACGCCACCTCGATTTCATCCCCGTTCGCAACCTGCACCTGTGAGTTACCATTTGGTGCGCCTGTCACTGTCGCGACGAAGCCCGTAAACACTCCATGGTTCTGGCTGGGAAAAAGCGGGACGGATTTTCCGGCTGGCTCGCTTGTGCTGCGTACGAGCACTGCCGCGCTGGCCTGGCCTGCAAGGTCATAGTCGACCAAAGTCAGCCGCATTTGGTCAGGCGCACGATAGCTCTCGCGATCAGCAGTGATGATCCCGGTTCCGGCTGGCGCGAATCCGCCAGAAGTCACAAGCGCAAAATCCTGGTCCAAGCCTGGCGAGTCAATCCGCGCGTCCTCCACGACACGTGTTCCGCGAACGCGAACGAGATATTCGCCCGCGACGGGCTCGCTGAGATGAACGGCTTCGACATTGTTGATGGAATCAGCTGGCAGCGTGTCGGGGAGCGATTCGCCGTCGTTGAAGCGATTGCCGCGATAGATTTCTCCCGTCGGCGAAACCACTTCGAGATCCAGGTCATTGACGAGAGCGACGGCTGCCGCGGGAAGACCCGGGACATCTGTGTAAGCAAGGGTGACCTTCAAAGGTTCATCAGAAGCCCCAACGAGCACACGCGTTTCAAACACAGCGCCATTGGTCAGAAGACTCGTCTGATCCGTGAACTGGTAATTGCGTGTTGACCCAATCAAACCGGGCAGATTCACGCGTCCCCATCCTTCATCATTGTTGGGAACCGCGGCGGTCGTGATGCCGTCGTCCATGTCACTCGCAGAGTTGATTAACGCCGCTTTGACGAGTGCCGGTGACGGTGTAACTCCCCCCTGCGTAGCGCGCCAGTATTGAACGAAAACGGCTGCTGCGCCCGCCACCTGAGGTCCAGCCTGGCTCGTCCCGCCCTGATAGAGATAGCTTTCGGATATCGGCCACCACGCGAAGCCGTCGTTCGCGAAGACCGACCGCAACGATGCAATCCAACTGCCCGGCGCGACGAGGTCGGGCTTGATGCGTCCGTCGGCGCAGGGTCCGCGACTTGAGAAATCAGCCATCGCATCGCTGCCGTCCGCATAAATCGCAAACTCCTCGATTGGCAGGTTGAACCGATCATTTTGTGACGCGCCGGTGGCGATCACGTTCTTTCCCACGGCCGGGCTGCCGATGGTCTGGTAACCAGGCCCTGCGTTCCCCGCGGAAAATTCCAAAATGTAAGGCTGGTCGCCAAAGGCCAGCAGATCCGCATCGCGAACCAGGGCATCGAATTCCATCGCGCTGATGTCGTAATGCCCCTGCGTGTCGTCGCCCCAACTGTTTGAGCCGATGTCTGCACCTGCGCGTTTCGCATCACGCGTCACCGTTTCAAAACTCGGGGGAGGCGCGTACCCGCCTGCCGCATCAAACAGGCGTTGCCCGATCAGGCTCGCCCCGGGCGCCACGCCCAGTCCGTAAAGAAATCCAAGTTCGTCGGTTTCGCCGATCGCGCCGTTGCCTGCAATGATTCCTGCGCAATGGGTGCCGTGGCTGTGCTCATCCGCGGCGTCCTCCAACTGCCCGGGATTGCCATAATAAAAAAGCGCCTTCACGCGTCCCTGAATGTCGGGATGCATGAAATTGGTATCGCCACTGTCGAGGCCGCTGTCGGCAACCGCGACGGTGACGCCCGCGCCATTGTAGCCGAGCGACTGCATGCGGGTCTGGTTGCCTGGCCCATCACCTGCGACGATGCGCGACGAAACTTCATCGTAAAGGCGCATTTGAGGCGCGGGTTCAATCCAGAGCACGGCTCCTGATTCCGCCAGCGAATTCAATTGTTCGGGCGAAACCGACCCGCGCAGAACGCGGCTTGGACCCATTACCGTTTCCCGGCTCACGGCTGCAAAACGGCTTCGAGCCTGAAGGCGCTCGTTCTCGCTCAGGTCCGGGGCCAGGAGAACGGCGACTTCCATCGCTTGCCCTGGCGATGGCGCGAAATCCTTGAGGCGCGATTCTATTTTGTGCTCGGAGCGAAATTCGCCGGCATACCGGACAAACTCCAGCGCCCGGACGCTGGAAGGGGTGGCATTTTCGAATCGAGCAATAAATGCATCGTCCGGGACGTAGCGCAGCAGTGTCACGCCCTGGCCGGCAAGCTGGGCCCGCCATGCGGGTTGCAGGGCGTCGCGAAACTGGACGATGAAGAGTCCTGTGACAGGGCCGGGCAGGGGGCGCGCGGCGGCCGCCCCTGATACCGCTGAAACTTGATTTCTGAGTCGAATTGGCTTTTCCGCAGCACCAGCTGGGAAGGCGGAGAGGAAAGTGAGACTGCAAACCAGCAATAGGCTGCAAACGCAACGGGAGACAACCGGGAACATCACCAGGGACCCTAGTCGACGGCTCGGCGCTTTTCAAGAAACCGTCGATGGCTGGGCGCCAGGCTGCGCCCGGGGGCAAAGAAATGTGTCTATCCGTGCGGATCATCGTCATTCCCGATCCATCTTACGGCTCAATCCGCACAGGCGGGAGCCGATGAACATCTGTGGCGAACCGGGTTGGTTAAGATTTGCTCGTGCGCGACTGCCCGGCAGGTCAGCGCCGCGACGGTCCTCCGCGCTCGATGAGCATCATGAATCAACAGCGAATGCATGAATAGTTCCCGCACATTGCGGGTTAATTTTCCGCGGGCACACGGATTCCAGGCGGCGCTCATTGCGTGCCTGATCTTGCTGCCCATGCTCGCTTGCGCGCTCGATCCGGCGAAATCCATTCTTCAATTCAACTGCTTCAGCTGGACCCGCGCGAACGGCTTGCCCGCGGATAATATCACGGCGGTCGTGCAGGGTGATGACGGTTACGTCTGGCTGGGAACACGGAATGGCGTCCTTCGATTCGACGGATTGGGTTTCAAGCGAGTCGACTTCACCTTGCCCGCAGGAAGCGATTACGATATTCGCGCCATTTACCCTGCCGAGGCGGGCGGGCTGTGGCTTGCGATCAATTCCGGCACTTGCATCCGCCTGCAAAACGGCCGGGTAGTGTCGGTTCTGCCGAATTCCCTCGGCGACGGCCTGGGTCTCGCCTGTTTTGAAACACGAAGCGGCGACTTGTGGACGAGCAGCGAAGTGGGAGTCCAGTGGACGGATCGAAGCGGAATGAGCCATGTCGCTGATGCAAAGATAATGAATGTGATGGCGTTCACCGAGGATCCGCGAGGAAACGTCTGGCTGGCGACTGCCGAGAACGGCCTCTGGCGGTGGAATGGGCGGGAATTTACGCAAATCAAAGATGACCGCCTGGCCGGCCGGGTTCTGCGCGTCATTACATCAGGGGCGGAGTGCCTTTGGCTGGGAACTGGAACGGGCCTCCTGTGTTATGACTTTGACGGCAACCCGTTGCCGGGCCCGAAGATCGACAACGAGATCAAAACCGTTCTAGTCGACAGGCATGGAACCTTGTGGCTCGGGACGGCCGGAGAGGGATTGCTGCGTTACCGGGGCGGCGATGTTACGTCTCTTCGACGCTCTGAAGGTCTTGCTGATGATCGCGTGACATCGCTGTGGGAGGATCAGGAAGGGAGCCTCTGGGTCGGCACACACGCAGGGCTGAGCCAGCTTACCGACATTCGATTTCCCATTTTTTCTGTTGCGGGCGGAACGGCGCGCGCGGTGACGCCCACCGCTGATGGCGGTGTTTGGGTCGGCAGCTCATCTGGTCTCTCGTGGTTAAATGGAGAACGGATCCACAAGCCCGAAGACCTCCCGCAAATGCGGAACCGTTACGTGAAGCTTCTGATGCAAAGCCGGACTGGCCATCTCTATTTTGTCGACGGCGAAAAGAACCTTCATCTTCTCTCGTGGGACCGCGTGCTTCATTCCTATTCCAATAGAGACTGGCCAGGAGCCATTGGCGAAGACAGCGAGAGTGTGATTGTCGCGTACGGCGTGCCCCCGGCACTGGCGCGTGAGAAGAATGGCGTCCTCGAGCCCTTCGTTTTCAACGGCCCCGTCCCGGAATTCTACTGGCCGCACAACATGTGCACGGCCAAAGACGGCTCGCTGTGGGTGGCATCCAACAATGGATTGTTCCGCATCCAAAACGGACAGTTTCAACAATGGACCACCCCGCGACTGCCCACGTCGCGCGTTTATTGGGTCTCAGAAGACACGCAGGGGGCCATTTGGGCCGGCATGGCAAACGGCATCGCGCGCATCCGCAATGGCGAGGCAACCTTCGTCACTGCGCAACACGGACTTCCGGATGAAAGAGTGTATGCGATGATGGCTGACGACCTCGGTTCGTGGTGGGTGGCTACTGGATCGGGGATCGTGCGGATCGATGCCAAGAGCTTGAACGATTGCCTCGATGGCAAGCAAACACAGCTGCAAGCGGAGCTGTTCAACGACTTGGATTCGATCAAATCGAACGATCGCACAGACCAGGAACCATCGATTTGCAAAGATACGATGGGAAGGATATGGGTTCCCACGACGCAAGGGGTGGCGATGATCAACCCTGGAAATTTCTTCACGAATGCACTTCCGCCGCGCATTCGGATCGAAGACATCACTGTTGACGGCAAAGCCATCGACCGTGCGATGTCGGCCGAAGTGTTCGGGTCGTCGCGGCTGGAGATCGCCTTTGCGGTGTTGAGCTTCATTTCTCCCGCGAAAATGCAAGTGCAGTATCAGCTCGTGGGGTTTGATACCGAATGGCAGGACGCCGGAACGCGCCGGTCGGCAAAATACAATCGTCTGCCGCCTGGCAATTACCGATTCCACCTCCGGGCAGCGAACGCGGACGGCATTTGGAATCGCGACGGAGCGACGTTTTCATTCCGCGTGCCGCCGCCATTCCACATGACATGGTGGTTCCGCACCTGTTGCGGACTGGGGATGGGATTGTTGCTGCTCGCCGCCTATCGATGGAAAGTGCACCAAATGGCCGTGCGGCAGCGGCGCTTGCAGAAAGCGAACGAGAGCCTGGAGAACCGGGTGCGGAGTCGCACGCAAGAACTCGCATACGAACGCGAACTGCTGCGGACGCTCCTCGATTTTTCGCCTGACTCAATATTCTTCAAGGATCTGGAAGGGCGGCTCGTCAGACTGAGCCGCTCAGAAGCCCAGAACCTGTTTGCCATTGCGATGAGCCGATACCGCCGTGAAAATCCGCAGGGGGAATTGCCGGAACATTTGAAGAGTATTGAAGCGTTCCACGAATACGCCATTGGGAAATCGGACGCTGACTTTTACGAACCAGAAATCGCGTTGCGCTTCCGGCAGGATGAGGAACAGGTTTTGCAGAGCGGCAAACCTCTCGTTGGCCGCGTCGATAAGACGATTCTACAGGACGGCCGAACTGTATGGCACATGACCACCAAGGTTCCCTGGCGGGATCCGGACGGCAGACTCGTGGGGTCGTTCGGAACTTCGCGGGACATTACAGATCTCAAGGAAGCGGAGGAACACGCTGCGGCAGCCAATCAACGGCTGGTGGATTTGTCCCGGGAAGCGGGCATGGCAGAGGTTGCAACAGGCGTCCTGCACAACGTTGGGAACGTGCTGAACAGCATCAACGTTTCCACATCCATCCTGAGCGATCGTGTGCGCCAGTCCAAGATATCCTCTGTGGCCCGCGTAGCCGAGCTTTGCGACGAACAGGGCGACCGGCTGGGTGAATTTGTGCAGAAGGATCCCCGCGGCCGCCATCTGCCAAAATTTCTGAACCAACTGGCGGGCCAGCTTGCTCGCGAACGTGATGAGGCGCTGGAGGAACTGGCGAACCTTCAGAAGAACGTGGAGCACGTGAAGGAAATCGTCAGCATGCAGCAGAGCTACGCCCGGGTGATGGGCGTCACGCAGCGCATCTCGATCGTCGAGCTGGTGGAGGATGCGCTGCACCTGAATGAAGCGGGGCTCTCCCGCCGGCAAATCCAGGTGGTCAGGGATTATCGGGAACCGCTGCCGGAGATTGCCGTGGACAAGCACAAGCTGATGCAGATCGTCATCAACCTCATTCGAAACGCATTGCAGGCCTGTGAAGATACTGATCGCGCTGACAAAAAAATCGTGGTTGGCATTTTCTGCGAAGGTGCAGAGATCCGGATTTCAGTCTCGGACAATGGCGTTGGCATCCCGCGGGAAAACCTGGTGCGAATCTTCAGCCACGGGTTTACAACGCGGAAGGATGGGCACGGCTTCGGCCTGCATAGCGGCTCTCTCGCCGCAAGGCAAATGGGCGGCAGCATCCTCGTCGAGAGCGACGGCCCGGGTTGCGGCGCTGTGTTTACGCTCGCGCTGCCCCTAATCGAGGAACTTCAGGAAACCGAACCGGTGTCATAAGATGCGCGGGTGGGCGCGCCCTGAGGCGTGATCGCCCACTGGCCTTCAATCATCGACGCCATCACTCCTCCGCGGTGATTCACCGCTGCTTCGCTTGCCTGTTGAATGGGACCGTCGTATGGGATGGCAATGACATCCGCCAGCGCACCCTCGATCAGTTCGCCCGCCTGGCCCTGCAATTGCAAAGCGCGGGCGCCGTTGACCGTTGCCATGCGCAGTATGTCCTTCGGGTTTACCCCAGAAAATTTTTCAGCGAAGCAGGACATTTCGTCGAACATGCTGAGCTCGACCGAATCGTGCCTGCGTTTGTAAACGGTCGCCAGGCTGTCCGTCCCGAGGCAGACGTTCACGCCCGCGTGTTGCAGATCGTGAATGGGAAAGTCGGCGTGTTGAAAGTAAAAGTGACTTCGCGGGCAATGCACGACGTGGGCACCATGCGTTGCGAGCAATGCCGGATCAGCTGCGTCAATGTAATTCAAGTGAACCGCCAACAGGTTTGGTCCCAAAGCATCAAGGCTGGCCAGCTGCCGGATTGGGGATCCGTGCCCGCAGTCGCTCATGTCGCGTTCGTTTCTCTTGAGCCAATCGAACATTTCACCTCGCGCGTGCTGAAACATGTCGAATTCAAGCACCGATTCAGAGACGTGGATGGATAACAACCAATGGCGTTCGCGCGCTGCCTCGGCTGCAATGCGAATCAGTTCGGGCGCCGTTGAATAGGGCGCGTGTGGCGCCAGGCCAGTGCAGGAGCGGCCGTCATGCAGATGGTCCGCGCGCTGCAGAGCTTCGTTGAGAATCGACTCAGGTGAGCGCCGACTCCTGACGCCCGTCATCTCCAGCACCGAATGCACTCTTAGCGGGGTTGCGCTCCATACGTCTGGCAGGAGTTCCGGAACGGCTTCGAAATCCACGACAGTGGTGGTGCCTGTCCGCACCAGCATCTGCGCCCCCTGCAACCATGATTCCGCGAACTCCGTGTAATTCCACTCCGCCTTCGCCGCCAGCATCAGCTTGATCCAGTCCGTGAACCGCTTCTGCGGCGGCAGCAAGCCGGCCATCCCGGTGTAATCGAGGTGGCAATGCGCGTTGATCAAACCCGGCAGGAGGATGGAATCGCCGAGGTCCATGACATCGCCACGACTCTCGCGTGCGATCTCATTCCACGTCCCAACTTTCCTGATGCGATTGCCCGAGATGAGGACGGCGCCGTTGTCGCAGGGCGGCCCCGAAATGGGGAGCAGGATTCGCGAGCGCAGGACGATCGGAGCTTCAGAGCTGGAAGACGGGGCGTCCGCAGCTGGCGGCGCATTCTTCTCGTCCATCAACAATCAGCTTTCGCCGCTCAACAGGTTTACAGGGCCGCTTCCTGTCGTGTGCGCTTGGTCCGGGCAGCCACCTTGTGCTTGCGCGCCTTCTTCTTGCTCTGGCGTTTGCGAATCTGCTGTTCAATTTTTTTGGCGACGAGATCAATGGCGGCGTAGAGGTCACTCTCGCGATCTTCAGCGAACAGGTCGGGTCCCCGCACCCCAAGGCGGATTGAGCAGGAAAATTGTTTTTCGGGCGCGCGCGTGCGGTCGTGTTCCAGGGTCACGCGGGCGTCGACGGCCCAACGATCGAAATGTTCCAGCTTGTCGAGCTTCGCGAGCACATGATCTTCAATGGCCTTGGTCAGCGTCACGTTGTGCGTCGAAAGGATCAATTTCATATCCAGAGGATGCAGCCCGTCCGGGTCAAAATCCAGTGAAAGGTTTTCAAGGCACCACGGGAATTGCGCCCGGTTGACAAGACGCAAACTTTCATCGCTGCTTGAATCAAACCGCTCGTTCCATAACATCTGGTGCGTGCCTACCAAAGTCGTTGCGGTTGCGAATCAGAAGGGCGGAGTGGGGAAAACCACGACCGCCGTGAATCTTTCCGCATGCCTCGCGGCCATGGGCAATCGCATTCTGCTCTTCGATCTGGATCCCCAGGCGAATGCCACAAGCGGCTTGGGCCTTGAGAAAACCGAAGGGGCCAGCGCCTATCGCGTGCTGCTCGGGGAAGGCACCCTCGCGGAAAAAATCCGGCCAACGGCCTTTGAACGGCTCAGTGTAATCCCCAGTGAAGTCGACCTGTGCGGCGCGGATCTGGAACTCGCGCGGGCGGAAAACTATCTCAACCGCGTATCACAGTCTCTCCAGCCCATCCTGGACCAGAAACAATTCGACCTCGTGATGATTGATTGCCCGCCGTCGCTCGGCATTCTGACGATGAACGCGTTCGCCGCTGCCGACGGATTGCTCGTGCCGCTGCAGTGCGAATATTACGCGCTCGAAGGCATTTCAATGATCAACCGCCTGCTGGGCCAGTTGCGCGATAACGGCATCAACCCGCGGCTGGAATTGCTCGGTGTGGTAATGACTATGTTCGACAGCCGCACAAAGCTGTCCAACCAGGTTGTCAGCGAGGTGCGGGAGCATTTCGGGGAACGCGTGTTTGAAACGGTGATTCCGCGAAGCACGCGGCTGGCGGAAGCGCCAAGCTTCGGAAAGCCCATCATCCACTACGACAAATACAGCAGCGGTTCCGCCGCTTACGAGGTGCTGGCGCAGGAGTTCGTGAAACGCGCCGGCCTGGCTTAGCGCAGGTTTCCCAACACGCTGTATCGCCGTGCTTCCAAGCCGGCTGAGTGTCATCTGCCCAAACAGGTTGGAAACCTGTCCGCCCTCCGCAATGGCTGCTACGGAGGACGGGCGACGCAGCAGATTCGAAGGTCTGCGCTAGATCGCTCGCCACAAACTTCGCCACGATCGATTTGCGCTTTGCGGTTTTCATCCTCTATTCTCCCGCTGTGCGTTTTCGCAAAGTAACTATCGTGGGCGTTGGATTGCTTGGCGGCTCGATCGGGCTCGCGATCAAACAGCGCCACCTCGCGGATGAAGTCGCGGGTTACGTGCGTCGTGCCGCTAGCATCGTGGAATGCGAAAAGGCGGGCGCGCTGGATTACGCCACGAGCGATCTCCTTGCCGCGGTTTCTGGCGCTGACCTCGTGATTCTTTGCACGCCACTTTCCCACATGCGGGACCTCACGCGCCAACTGCTCCCGGCCTTGAAACGAGGCTCCGTTGTCACCGACGTCGGCAGTGTCAAAGCCAGCGTGGTCCGGGAGATCGAGCCGATTCTCCTGAAGGCCGGCGCGCAATTCATCGCAAGCCATCCCATGGCGGGTGGCGAGAAGAATGGGGTATCGGCCGCGCGGCCCGATCTTTTTGCGAACACCGTTTGTGTGGTGACTCCCACGTCCAGGAGCAGTTCCGCTGCACTCCGAAAGGTGGAGCAATTCTGGAAGGCGCTGGGCAGCCGGGTGCTCCGCATGGATCCGCGCCTTCACGATGAACTTGTAGCGCGTTCGAGTCATCTGCCACACATCAATGCGGCCGCCCTGGCGAATCTCGTATTGGATCCCAAGCATCCCAAGGAACAGCCGAAGCTCTGCGCAAACGGTTTTCGCGACAGCACCCGCATAGCGTCGGGTTCGCCAGAAATGTGGCGGGACATTGCGCTTTGCAATCGATCGGAATTAAGCCGCGCGATTGGCGGCTTCGTAAAGGAACTGGGAAAGGTGCAGCGCGCGTTGAAGAATTCCGATGCCGCCGCGCTGCAGGCGTTTTTTACGCAGGCCAAACAGCGGCGGGACGGTTGGTGTGCGGCCTGTCCGGCTTCGACGCCGGATTCGCGTTAAGTCTTCTTCGTGTCGATATCACTCACCGCTTACAATCGCATCCAGTGCTTCCGAACCTGATTGAAATTGTTCCGCTCGAAAAGTCCGTGCAGGCCGAGATCACTGTTCCCGGTTCCAAAAGCATTACGAACCGTGCCTTGATCCTCGCTGCGCTCGCGGAAGGCGAGGTGAAACTCGAGGGCGCTCTTTGGAGTGAGGACACGCAGATCATGGTGGAATGCCTGCAGGAACTGGGCTTCATGGTCGACGTGCGGCCCGACGCGAATGAATCCTGCAACCGCACGATCACCGTTTATGGCCAGAGTGGCGAAGTTCCGCCGGGCGGAACGGAATCGCAGCCTCTGGAACTGTTTGTGGGCAACGCCGGAACGGCAGCGCGATTTCTCGCTGCGTTCGTCTGCCTCGGCCGCGGCGTATATCGCCTGCATGGAATCGAACGCATGCACGAGCGGCCGCAGGCAGCGTTGTTCAGCGCGCTGCGTGAACTCGGGTATCGCATCGAAGCCGAGAAGGGGAACGAGCGCCTGCCCGTAAGGATCTGGGGCGACTTTGCAACGGGACAGCAGGGTGATGATGGAACCCGCAACGCCCTCCGACGCGCATGCCGGGTAAGCATTGAACAAAGCTCCCAGTTCGCGTCGGCACTTTTGCTGTGCGCGAGCGAAGGACAGTGGAAGGTGGAAATTGTGGGGGAGAACGCGGAGGAATCTCCCTATGTGGCGATGACATCAAAGCTCATCGAAGCCTTCCCGCGACAGGGTGGACGTTTTGTGATCGAGCCTGATGCGTCGAGTGGGAGTTATTTCTGGGACCTGGAGCCGAATCGCGTTTCAGTAGCCCGCTGGCCGAAATCTGGTTGGCAGATTGATCAACGTTTTCCGTTGTTTACCGGGATCAAAACGGCGATCTCGCGAATCAATGACCTGGGCGACAGCATCATGACGGCGATTGTCATTGCGCCCCTCCGATCCGAGCCTGTGCAGTTCACGGACCTCGGCCGCCTGCGCGTCCAGGAATGTGAACGCGTGGTTGCCCTTCGAACCGAACTGACAAAGTGCGGCGCGAAGGTCATCGAGGAAGGTGATACACTGACGGTGTATCCATCGACGCTTCACGGCGCGGAAATCGAGACGTACAACGACCATCGCATGGCCATGTGTTTCGCGATTCTGGGATTGAAAGTTGCGGGGATTAAAATTAAAAACCCGGCCTGCGTGAAGAAGACGTTTCCCAATTTTTTCCAGAAACTCGCCGCCGCTCCGCCGCACGGGCTCGGTGCAACCGTTCTGAACGCAGCGACAGGTGAAGGCCTCACTCATGAACAATTATTTGCGCATTGATGATTTCGTCGCGCCGACGATTCAATGAGCCTGCTCTGAATTGAAGAACAACATTGTCATTGCAATCGATGGCACAAGCGCCAGCGGAAAGAGCACCAATGCGAAGCTCATCGCAAGGTCGCTCGGATTCGTGTACGTCGATACAGGCGCGATGTATCGCACGCTGGCCTGGTACTGCCTTCAGCAGCGCGTGGATGTCCACGACGAGAAGGCTGTCGCTGCCGCGTGTCGCAAGTGGAAGACGCGTTTGGAATGCGCCGAGGTTGCGGGGTGCGCAGCAGTGCGACTGTTGGTGGACGGTTACTTCCCAGAAAAAGAAATCCGCACCCGGGAGACTGCCGCCGCGGTACCCCATGTGGCCGCCGTTCCAAAAGTGCGTGACTGGATGAAGAAGACGCAGCGGGACTGTATTCAATTTGGCAGTCTTGTGATGGAAGGTCGCGACATCGGAACCAACGTGTTTCCTGAGACCGATTTCAAATATTACCTGGATGCCGGACTGGCAGAGCGGTTGCGTCGGCGCGAAGCGGATGGCGTTCAGGAAAACCTCGCCGCGCGGGATCAGCGCGACAGCCAGCGCGCGGCGGCGCCACTGATGGTCGCGCTCGGTGCAAAGGTGATCGACAACTCCGGGCAGACGCCTGACGAAACGAGTGGCTTGATCATTGCCGATATCCGCCAGCGCATCGCGGATAGTGGACAATGAATCCGGTTTACTACATTGGCTGGTCGTTGTTCCGTCTGATTTACGCCACCTATTTTCGCTGGCGCGTGTTTCATCCCGAGCGCGTTCCGTTGAAAGGCCCGGTGATCCTGGCGGCGAATCACGCCAGCTACATCGACCCGCCTCTCGTTGGCGCAGGCATTCATCGAGGCATCAATTACCTGGCACGCGAAAGCCTGTTTCGCTTTCCTGTCATGGGATGGGTGTTGCGCAAATGGAACGCGGTGCCCGTCGACCGCGATGGCGGCGGGGCAAGAGGCTTGAAGGCCATCCTGGATCGGTTGCTGGCAGGCGGCGCGATCATTCTGTTCCCGGAAGGAACCCGAACTCCCAATGGAAAGCTGCAACCCGCGCGATCGGGGATTGGATTGACAGTGATCAAGTCGAAGGCGGTCGTTATCCCCGTGCGAGTGTTCGGAACGTATGAAGCCTACGGGCGCCATATGAAATTCCCGCTGCCGGGACCTATTGCAGTGAAGTACGGCCGGCCCATGAAGTTTGAATCGCTGCGCGCCGAAGCGAAGACATGCTCGAAGGAGCGCCTGAAGCAGATTTACCAGGAAGTGGCCGACCAGTTGATGTCGGAGATCGGCAAGCTTCAGCCGAGCTGGGATCGCGACAAATTTCCGTGAGGGGTTGCGCCTGATGAAGCCATGGCGCGTTCCGATTCCTCATTTTCTGATCAAGCCCTAGATGCCGAGGTTCGACAACGTCTGGCTGATGTTGTTGACGATCTGCACGAGTTGCGGGTGCGACTTTTCAAACCCTTCGACAGAGCGCGACATGCCACGCAAGGAAAGGTCCAGCAATTCCGGATTTTGTTTGGTGCGGGTCGCTTCGTGGGCGGAGCGTTCAGCGAATCCGGCGATGCTTTCTGCCTGTTCTCGTTCGGTTTCAGGCACGCTCGCGATCTCCGCCTTCAAGGTGCCGAGCAACTGCAACAACTCGGCCTTGCGCTCGCTCGTGATCGACTCTGCGCCTTTAATCTTTCCTTCAATCTTCTGGATGGTGTCATCGATCATGGTTGCTCCGTTCTGAGGAAAACATAGCGGTGTATTGCGACAGGGCAAGGTGCGTTTGAGCAATGAGCCGCGCGCGGGCGCAACTCGACCTATCTCGCCCGCCCGCTCCTCCACTCCAAGTGGAAGAGAGGGAGACATTTCACGGGCTTGTCTTCGCAATGAGCTCCGCACAGGCTGGCTCATGCAGAATAGCACTGGACCGTTTTCTCCTGCGTTGCGCCTGCTGACGCTTTTCAAAATCGCCGCTGCAGTTTCCTTCACCGCGCCCGCTGCCGATGCGCCGCGCGCGAGCAGCCAGCGAGTGCAACCGGCCGACTTTCCGCTGGTTGCGTCCAATCACGCCGCCGTGATTGTGATCGACGAAGCCGACGCGAAGGTGGTGCGGATCGCTGCCGCGTTGCTGGCTGCGGACATTCAGAGCGTAACGGGTTTGCTGCCGCTCGTGACAAATGACATCCCGGAATCAGCGAGCAGCCTGGTGGTCATTGGAACAATCGGGAGTTGCCGACACGTTGACGATTTGGTGAGTCGCCAGAAATTTGACATGGAGGGCATTCGCGGTGGCTGGGAAAGATTCAAGATCGGGACCGTCGAGCAGCCATTTCCTGGAGTTGCAAAAGCGTTGGTGATTGCCGGAAGCGATCGGCGTGGCGCTGCATACGGCGTCGTTTCGCTGTCGGAGTCCATGGGAGTTTCGCCCTGGCATTGGTGGTCAGATGTGACGCCTTCCCCCCGAACGAATGTGTTCGTCAGCGCAGATTCCTTCGTGTCCCGCGAACCCTCCGTCCGTTATCGCGGATTTTTCATCAACGACGAGGATTGGGGATTGCAACCATGGGCGGCGCGCACCTTTGAAGGCGGTTCCAATGAAGTGAAGGATATCGGCCCCAAAACGTATGCGAAGGTTTTTGAGCTCTTGCTGCGGCTCAAGGCCAACACACTGTGGCCTGCCATGCACGCCTGCACGAAACCGTTCAATTATTATCCCGCAAACCGGCAGCTCGCGGACGATTATGCAATCGTGATGGGTTCATCGCACGCCGAACCCATGCTGCGAAACAATGTCGGCGAATGGACGGCCCCTCCTGCGGAGTACAATTACCAGACGCACAGCAACCAGGTGCGAGAATACTGGGAGACACGCGTCAGGGAAAATGGCAGGTTCGAGAACATCTACACGCTGGGCATGCGAGGCATCCACGATTCACGCATGCAGGGGCCGCGTGGCCGTGGTGAGCAGGTTCAGTTGCTGCAACAGATTTTCAGCGATCAGCGCGCGCTGCTTGCCAGACATGTGTCGTCCGACGTCGATTCCGTCCCCCAGGTGTTCTGCGCCTACAAGGAGGTGCTGGATGTGTATCGTGGCGGACTGAAGGTGCCCGATGACGTCACCATCATGTTTCCCGATGATAACTTCGGTTACATCAGGACCTTTGCGACCGCGCAGGAACGGCAACGCCGCGGCGGCGCGGGCGTCTACTACCACATTTCCTACCTGGGCCGGCCATTGTCTTACCTCTGGCTGTGCACCACGCCACCGGCGTTGATCTGGGCCGAGATGACCAGGGCCTACGAACACGGTGCGCAACGCATGTGGATCGTAAACGTTGGCGATATCAAACCCGCGGAAATCGGAACGGAGTTTTTCCTGAAGCTGGCATGGGATGTACAGCAGTGGCGCGAAGACACTGTGAATCAATTCCTGGCGGGTTGGGCTGCGCGCGAATTCGGGCAGGATGCAGCGCCGGAAACTGCCGCGATCATGGAGCAGTTCTATCGCTTGAATCACCAGCGCAAGCCAGAACACCTGCAATGGTGGCTGCCCAACGAGGAGCCGCGCCCGAGTCCCTGGAGCAATCGCGTCATCGCCGAGCGGCTTGCGGCATTCGACGATTTGGTTGAACGCGTCGAAGCGCTGGCGCGGCGTATTCCAAAGTCAAAGCACGACGCGTTCTTTCAACTGGTGCGTTACCCCGTCGCCGGTTCGGCCCTCGCCAATCGACGCTACTTTCTGGGTGAGCGCGGCCTGTCTGAAGCAGAGCGCGCGGATGCCGAGTTGAGGGAGCTCACCCGCGTTTACAACGAGGAGATTGCGGGCGGCAAGTGGCACGGTTTCATGAGACTCGAACCCGCAGATAACGAATGGCGAGGGATGCGCATCAGCCGGTGGCAATCACGACAATGGCGCTCGCTGGATTTCACGAACGAACCAACTTCAGCCCCGATCGTCATTGAAGCCGAACAGTTTTCAACCCAGCGCAAAGGACCATCGGGTGAATGGAGAACGATCGGAGGTCTGGGCCCTTCAGGCGATTCGGTCAGCCTCTTCCCCGTGACGGCCCCGAGCGTCCCTTTGACAAATGTGTCCACGCACGCTCCGAGGCTGACATACGGCCTTGAGATGAAGTTCGCGGGCGAAGTCGACGTGACAGTCTGGTTGGTTCCAACCTTTCCCGTGAGCGGGAGCACGTTGCGAATCGCTATGGCTGCGGGAGATGAAACGCCACGCGTTCTGGAAGCGGCGCGGCGCGACGGAACAGCCGAATGGTCAGCAGGTGTCTTGAACGCAGCCGTACCCGTGAAGACCCGTCTGACGGTCCCGCAGCCAGGCCGAACCCCGCTGCACCTTTACGGAATCGATCCCGGCGTGGTCGTCGATCGCATCGAAGTTCAATTGCTTCAAGACAACCAGCCCTAAACAATTTCCCCTTTTAATCGGCGTCTTTGTCACTGTTAAGCCGGCGCCCTGCAGCATCGATCAACGTCGCGGTGACGAGGACGATCAATCGTTCAGCCGGCGCGCCGGGCGCGGGTTGGGCGCTGGTGAGGACAACAGTTTGGCCGTCCCAAATGACGGCTTTTCCGGTGAGTTGTCGAACCGCTATTTTCGGCTTGGAAATTGAAAGGCGTGCGCGACTCCCATCGATATATGCCGTGACCTCTTCCTGCTGGTTCTCGAGGATCTTCTTGCCCGTTGCACTGAGATTGAGTGAAACGGTATTGCTCACGGGTCCGAGGTCGGACGCGATATCCAGGAAGTATCCCAATTCGATGTCGGTGACCAACAGGGCGTCGTTCGTCCCGTTCCTGGTGGAAACCCCGGGGGCAATACGCGCCGCCGGATTAATGCCTGTACGCATTTTGTGAATGTCCAAGGACTGAATCGATGCCTGGCGCCCTGGCAGGGTGGTGACGGACAGTTCACTCATCGTCTCGGCAGTATTCGCGCGGAGCATCCGTCGTGCTTGACCCAGGTCGCGGGCTGAAAGAATTCCAACCACGGCGCCCTCGAGGGAAGTGCCTGGCCCGAAGAACCCTCGAATAAAATCCCGCGCCACGGAATCAGCGACACTGGCAAACTGTGCTCGAAGGGTTAGCTGGGGCTGCGCGACAGCGGATTCTGACGAGATGTGCTCGTGGGAGGGCTCAGCAGATCCTTGGCCGTTTTCAAAGAGGGCCGGTTCCGCTGATTGAATAGTCGCTGTTCCGGAACTGACGGTAACATTGCCGTGAACATGGAGAACGCCAGTTTCAAGATTGAGCACAGCTTGATCCGAAATAACCTCGATCGGCTCGACGGAATGGCGGGCTGCAATGACAGGCGGCGACGCAGCAACGACTGTCTGCGGTGTCGCCTCGGAATGCCGCGATGCATGGCCGGACCTGACCGATGCCACGCCTATCCGTGCGCCGCCCGCAGACAGGAGCAACATGACAACGCTCACGAGAACGCCTGCCAGGATTGCGCGCCATGTCAGGCGCAGGGCAGGACGGTAACCCGGAACAAGGAGACGCTGAATACGATCGGCTAGGCGTGATTGGCGCGATAGGCACGCAAAGGCGGGCGCCGCAGCGCCCGGGCGCAACGTTGATTCCGCGACATGAACAAGGGTTCGCACGTACTCGACTGGAGCACCACCCAGCTGAATGGCCATCGCATCACAACAGACTTCGCGTTCACATCGAATTTGCTGGCTAATCCACCAAACTGCGGGATTGAAGAACAGCAACGCCTCGGTGAACAACTGGAACAGGTTCGCGAGATAATCGCCTCGGCGTATGTGCGTCAACTCATGAAGCAGAATGAACCGAAGCTGTTCGTGTGACAATGTCGTGACAAGCGACAGCGGCAGGATCAGCGTGGGCACGAAGATTCCCATCACCGCTGGCGACGCAAGGCCTTTGGTAATGCGAACCCGAACCTGGCAGGTGATGCCCAATGCGGAACGAGCCCGCTGCACCAGTTGGTCGAGCTCCGGCAGGGTGGCCATCGAGCTTGAGCGGCGCAATCGATCAGCTCCCGCCACTTGCAGACCCGCTCGAACAAGCATCAACAGGGCTCCACAAAGCCAGCCTGGAAGGAGCCAGGCGCTCCACGGAACCGATGCTGGCAACTGCACCGTGCCCGACGCGGCAATGCTGCTCGGGGAGTCGCCGAACGCGTTGAAATCTGCGGCAACCGCGGATTTTGTTGCAAGCGAAACAGGCGAGGTGATTACTTCGGGTTGAACAGCGGCCCAAGTCATAATTGCCGAAGAGAGCACCAGGACCAGGGCTGCCACGGATAATCGATAACGCACGGCCGGGGATGCACAATGGCGCAGCGCGAAAGCCATGGCCAGCGCGACTACACCCGCCTGCCATAATGTGTGCAGGAGCGTTTCGATCAACAACGCGCACGTCCCGGAGTTTAGGAACTGGATGAGAGGCTTCATGTCTTTCCACCTTTGCGGCCGCGTTGTTCGTGTTGGGCTATGATGTCCTTGATCTTTTGAAGCTCATCGGAGGTGACGTCCTTTGTGTCGAGAAGGCACTGCACCATCGGACTAAGCGCGCCATTGAACGCGTGTTTGAGAGCGTAAAGCAATTCCCCCTTCTGAGCCTGTTCACGGGAAACTGCAGAACGAAATACAGTCACGTTTCGCTGTTTATCCGCCTTGAGCAATCCTTTGGTGACCATCCTGTCCATCAACGTTCGAACCGTGCTGTACGTCCAGGAGGTCTGCTTCTGCACCTTCTGTTGAATGTCAGGAGCCGTGCATGGTTCCAGTTCCCACACGGCTTTGATGACAGTCCACTCAGCTTCGGTCAGTTCGATAGGTGATCGCGGCATAAATATATCGTATGCCGGCGCACTATCTTTACAGGTGTAGAGATTGTCAAGCCATAAATCTACATCTGTAGATATCGGGTTGAACGCTCGTCCGGTTCGCGGGTATTCAGATCCTGGCCTCCCGATAGGATCCCTCACTTTGAACCAGTCCTGGCACAGAGAAGAGGCGAGAATCGCGAAGACAAGCTACGGCACCTGGACGTCCGTGTTTCGTGTAATTGGTGTGATTCGCGGTTGTCCCTCTTCAATCGTGCCCCGCGACACACGAGGAGATTATGAGATGAACAAGAAACACACGATCCCCCCGAAATTCGCACAATCCACGCCGCTGGTTTGCGGCGTCGTGACTCAGTTCTGCCTGGCGGATTTCAGGGTGCGCAGGTGGCGATAGCCGACCAGGCGCTGGCGTTGTTCGTCCCAGAGACGGAAGGTGAACGATTTGAAGCTGGCCAGCAGGGTGACGGGTGGGACGGTCTGAAACAACGGCTCCGAATTGTGGCACTTCTCGAGGTGATAGTTCGGAATGCGCGGGCTCAGATGATGAATGTGGTGGAAGCCGATGTTGCCCGAGAACCATTGCAGGATCTTCGGCAGCTTGTAGAACGAACTTCCCTGCAGCGCCGCCGTGGCATAATCCCAATTGTCAGTCCGCTGCCAGTACACCCCTTCAAACTGGTGCTGCACATAGAACAACCACACACCGACAGAACCCGCAACCGCCATGACAATCAATTGAATCAGCACATACGCCTTCACGCCCATTGCCATGCTTAGAAGGGCCGCAACCAGAAGCAGACCCAGGTTCGTGCCGTAGACGGAGAGCGTCTCCTTGTGGCCGGCTTTCGGCGCCGCGAAACGTTCCATCACCAGAAAGAGAAACAGCGGGGCTATCAGGAAGAGAATGATCGGATTGCGAGCCAATCGATACGAAAAGCGTTTCCAGCGGGAGGCCTCAAGATATTCCTGCACGGTGAGAGTCCAGACGTCGCCCGTCCCCCGGCGATCCAGGTCGCCCGAGGTTGAATGATGAATGGCATGCTCCCAGCGCCAGTGGAAATATGCGGTAAATGTCATGAGACCCGTAATGGTGCCCAGGATGTGATTCGCGAGCGGCGATTTGAAGAACGACCCGTGTCCGCAGTCGTGGAAAATAATGAAAATTCGGACCATGAATCCGCCTGCAAGAATCGCCAGGGGAACCGTCAGCCACCACGAAATCTTGTGAGTGTAATACATCAGCACCCAGAGGCCGATATAAGGCACCACGGTATTGATGACTTGCCAAAGCGCTGCGCGATTTGAGGGTTTCTGATAGCGGGCAACGATTTTCTTCCAATTCGGATCAACTGTCGCCGCAGATGGCACCGAAGAATTCTCTGAGTTTGTCATGATCAATACGGCGGTTCCCGCTGCACACTACATGGGATTTCCGCGCGGCTCACAGTAGTTCAACAGTGCACCAAGGGCAACCGTCAATCTCTGGAGGAGGGGCCGTGGCGGCAGGCATCGTTGCCAGCCCGTGAAACCGAGCTGCCAGCCCGCTGGAAGAAACATCAAATGAAGCGAGCGCGCGGAGAGTCCCTGAGTGTCTCTGGTGCTTATCGGCTTTTCCGGACGGCAAGGATGCAAGCCCGCTACGTCAGGCGAGATGCCTGAAGCTGCTTCCCCCGCGCAAACGCGCTTGAACAACTTTCAGCCAGTCATCGTCATCGATTTCAAAACCGCTTCCGCTTCAATGAGGCCGCCAGAATTCCGCCCACGGATGCCACCACGCAGCCCCATCCAAACCAGTCGCCGTTTCGTCGATAAAAAGTGTCACCGCTCGTCTGGCCTTCGTTTAATAGCGGCACTTCGATCGTCAGGAATCCCTCCCCGTATATCGTTTCCTGCGCATCCCTGAAGATCTCCCGCAGTCGCCCGTGACGGTCCACCCAGCAGGTCAATCCATTGTTCGAGCAGCGAATGAGTGGGATGCCATTTTCAATCGCACGGAAGATCGCGTTGGCCGCGTGCTGCCATTGTGCCGCGCTTTCCCCAAACCAGCCGTTATTCGTGATGTTCACCAGGAAGTCTGTGTCTGCATCAACATAGGTGCGGACCAGATGCGGAAAATTGTCCTCAAAACAGATCAGCACAGACGTCTTCACCAGGGACACGTCGTTCGTGTCGGCGTCTAGGCCGCGTGGTTGAATGGCCATCCTGAACGGAACAGCTTCGTCCCCAGGCGTGAAGCTGCTGGTCACCGGCGTGAAGTTTTTCAAAAAGGGCATCCACTGCTCGAGTGGAATGTACTCGCCGAAAATGACCAGGCTGCGCTTGCGGTACCTGTCCGCGAGCCGGCCGTTGGGATTCAGCAGGAAACTGCTGTTGTAATATTCCGCGCGCCCCGGTGCCTTGCGCGAGGGTTCGGCGTCGTCAGCGCCAACAATCATCCATATGCGGTGTTCCTGCGCGAGCGCGGAAAGCGGATCAAAGATTTCTTTCTCGTAGCGGAGCAGCTTTGGAATCGCCGCCTCGGGCCAGATGACAAGGGCGGCGTCGTTCGTGAGCGACTGTTCTGTCAATTTCAGGAGCGCGGTGAACCTTTCCATGTCGTCGTCGCGATTCCAAATCATCGTCTGCGGAATGCTCGGCTGGATCAATGTTACGCGAAGTGTCCGTTCCGGGACTGCCGGATTTCTTAAATGGGCGAAGCCAAATGCCATTGCGATGCTGACACCCAGTGCCGGCAGCGCCATTTCCCGCACGCCGGGGGAGCGGGCCCGTGGATCCTTCACAATCATCGACAGCGCGCAGAGAAGAGCCATCGAACCCCACACCATCAGAAACGACACTCCGTAAACGCCTGTGATAGCACTGATTTGGATCAACGGCAGGAGTTCATATTGGGAGGCGCCGAGGAGGTTCCAGGGAAATCCGCCAAAGATGCGCGCGATCACCATTTCAATTGCAACCCACAGAGCCGCGGCACCAAGAGCCCAGCGGGTTCGATGGTTCCACGTCGCCTTCGCCAGCAAGATCAATCCAGCCGGAAGGCGGATGCCTCCGCTCGAGGCGGGTGACCCAGCCGGCGGAGACCATCGGCAAATCAGCCACGTCCAGGTAGCGGGGAACAGGGAGAGAAACGCGCTGAGCGCTATCCAACCAAGGATTGGGTATCCTTGAACAGGAATGCAGAGCAGCCAATACAATGACGCCAGGTAGTGCGCCATGCCTGCAACGTAACCGAGGCCGAACGATCGGCGGCCTCGAGTGCCGAGCGCCGTGGCGGCGAGAAGTCCTGGTGCGATCCAGCCCGCGCCCGCAATTCCGATATTGGGAAACGCGCTCGCGAGCACGAGCCCGGCGAAGGCCGCAAGTGCATAGCGAACAGGTGCCAAGGCAATGATTAATCTGAGTTGCAACGCGTCGCAGCTTGCACGAAAGGGAAGACAACTTGCCAGTGGATTTCCACGAGGTGTCGCGCTTCCAACTCCAAACGCCTGCGGGCCAGGTTAACGACGAATCACACGAATCACACGAAAAGGGGCCGGGACAAAAAAACAAGTTTTCAGCTGCCGGCAGCGCGGCGGCGGTGAGCTCGATCTCGTGTATTTGGTAGCCCTACAAGCGGAAGTCTTTCAAGGTTTGGCAACCTGGGCTACGAACCATCCGAGATAAGGATATTTTGGTACCGGCTCTGCCGCTCCGGGTGCTTCGTGGTAGATCCCGTTTCGTCTGCCATGTTTAACGTATCGGATCTGCTGATGCGGGTTAAGTACGCGGACTTCGGTCGCGACTCACGTTCTCTCGCAAACTTCCCCTGAACGGTTGCGAGCACGGGCCGTGGGCGAAAAGGAAATCCGTGGAACGATCGGCCATTTGGCCTGCGCCTTGACCAACAGGAAGAACAGCTTGCGCCGCCAGTCGAGCTTCCATCCACCCTCCAGCTCGCCAGCGAGAATGGCAACGATCGCGTCGGGAATCTGCAGGCGATTGCGAGGCTCCATGAACAGCTCCATGAACGGCGTTGTGTAGAATTGCTCAACCAGTTCCCAATAATATTGCATTGCACGAAACACCCGTTTCTCGTACGCCGCCATCCGCTTCTGGCCGTCGCTGCCGTCCGCCAGCGAATCCACAATCAAATGTGCCGCCATGCGCCCCGAATACATCGCCAGGTAAACCCCCGCGGAAAAAATCGGATCCATGAAACCGGCCGCGTCGCCAATCCGCACAAGGCGTGGCCCGAAGAGGCGGCGGTTGTAGTAGGAGAAGTCGCTTGTCGTCTGGATCGAATTTATCAGGGTGGCGCCCCCCATTCGGTCCCGCATCTCGGCGCTGGATTTCCAGACTCGCTCGAAGGCCTCCGCCGGGGAGAGCTTCATCGTTGCAAATTCATGCTGATCGATGACGCAGCCGATGCTCACCTTCTCGGGCGAGATCGGGATCAGCCAGAACCATTTGCTCTCAAGGCGCACGATGATGATGTCGCCGGCTTTCGAGCCTTCATCCATTTTTACCCCTGCGAAGTGGCCGAAGATGGCGATCTTTTTGAGGTGCGGATGAATCACCCGCAAGTTCTCCTGGTTGCCGGTAAAATTCGCCCGGCCGCTTGCATCGATGAGGAACGAGCCGTGGAAGGTTTCCTTGATGCCCGAATCCGAGCTGCTTTCGACTGAGACGCGGCCGGCGTCCTGGGAATAACGTGAAACGGTCCAACCCTCGCGCACTTCGGCGCCTGATTCGCGGGCGTGATCGAGTAGAATCTCGTCAAACCGTGCGCGATCGACCTGGAAAGCCATGGGCTCGCGCGTGAAGCAGCCGTTTTTGAAGGTGAGCTTGAGCGCTTTGCTGGAGTTGCCCAGGTGGAACTGCGCTCCGTATTTGCGTGTGAACCCCGCCGCCTCGAGCTTTGGCAAAACGCCGATCTCTCGAAAAATCATTTCGTTGTACGGCAGAAGGGATTCCCCAATATGAAACCGCGGAAAATGTTCCTTTTCGAGGACGAGCACGCGCTTTCCGGCCTGCGCCAGGTAGGTGGCAGCCGCGCTTCCGCCTGGGCCGCCGCCAATAATCAACGCGTCATAGAACGTTTCGGACATGCCGATATCAAAGGCCAAAAGGATGGTTGCTGCAAGTCCGGGCAGCCTCGTTGACACGAATTGAGAGGTAGCCCACCGGAGGTTGAATTCGTCTTTGGCCTGCTTGGAAGAATTGGCTTTTTGTTTCGTGTGATTCGTGTTTTTCGTGGTTGCAACTCTTTCGCCGTTGATTCGTGTTCATCAGTTTTCATTCGTGGTTCAAACCCCAGGAGCCTCACGCAAAGCCCCCTGTTTTTTAACCTGCTCACATGAGCCCGAGCAAGGTTCATGGAAAGGCCGCAAAGGTCGGGAGGGGAAAAACGGCATTGAACACGAGCAAGCAGAGGTAGCAGAGAGAGGAGCGGGATTTTGTTCTTCTAATCCGTGTTGATCCGTCGTTAACAACTCTCCCGTTGATTCGCGACAATTCGTGAAATTCGCGTAAACCGTTTGCCTTCCGTATCCGTCGCCACCGGAGGTTGAATTCGTCTTTGGCCTGCTTGGAAGAATTGAATTTTTGTTTCGTGTGATTCGTGTTTTTCGTGGTCATGCAACTCTTTCGCCGTTGATTCGTGTTCATCGGTGTTCAAACCCGAAGAGCCTCACGCAAGGCCCCCTGTTTCTTTTAACCTGCTCACGACCCTTGCACCCGCGCGGGTTCATGGGAAGGGCGCGAAGGTCGGGAGCGGAAAACGGCATTGAACAGGAGCAAGCAGAGGTAGCAGAGAGAGGAGCGGGATTTTGTTCTTCTAATCCGTGTTGATCCGTCGTTAACAACTCTCCCGTTGATTCGCGACAGTTTCGTGAAGTTCGCGTAAACCGTTTGCCTTCCGTATCCGTCGCCACCTGCGGTCGAATTCGGCTTTGGCCTGCTTGGAAGAATTGGCTTTTTGTTTCGTGTGATTCGTGTTTTTCGTGGTCATGCAACTCTTCGCCGTTGATTCGTGTTCATCGGTTTTCATTCGTGGTTCAAACTCGAGGAGCCTCACGCAAAGCCCCCTGTTTCTTTTAACCGGGTCACGACCCTTGGCGTCGCGTGGTGCTTTTGATTTGACCCGCAGAGGGACTCGTGGAAAGTCAGGGGCGCATGACCCCGATACTCACAGTGCGCGGACTGACGAAGACGTACCCGACCGAGGCAGGACCCCTCACCGTGTTGAAGGATGTCACACTTGATGTTCCGGCGGGCTCCACGTGCTCAATCGTCGGCCCATCGGGCAGCGGCAAGACGACCCTCCTCGGCCTTTGCGCCGGTCTCGATGAACCGAGCGCAGGATCGGTGTGCATCGGGGGACGCGAATTGCACACCGAAAACGAGGATGGCCGCGCGCGAATCCGGAATGAACTGGTCGGATTTGTGTTTCAGAACTTCCAATTGATTCCCACTCTGACAGCGCTCGAGAACGTAATGGTGCCCCTGGAGCTTCAAGGCAAACGGAAGCTTCAGGATCGGGGACGCGAACTCCTCGCGAAAGTCGGGTTGGCCGACCGCCCAGACCATTATCCCGCACAATTGTCGGGCGGCGAACAGCAGCGCGTCGCGCTCGCACGCGCGTTCATGAACCAGCCCAAAATCCTGTTCGCTGATGAGCCCACGGGGAATCTC
Organism: Verrucomicrobiia bacterium; assembly: GCA_035629175.1. Taxonomy (NCBI): domain Bacteria; kingdom Pseudomonadati; phylum Verrucomicrobiota; class Verrucomicrobiia; species Verrucomicrobiia bacterium. Next base: position 44,233 of record DASPIL010000037.1, read on the forward strand.
GACGTGGAGACCGCCGAAAGGATTGTCGAATCGTTGTTCGAACTGAATGCCTCCTTCAATACTGCGCTTGTGCTCGTGACCCACAATCTTGAACTCGCACAACGAACGGATCGCATCTTCAAACTCCATCGCGGCGTCCTCGTCGCCGTGGAAGCCGGGCAGGGGAGACACGCCCAGGCAACAGCCTCCACACGATGAAGTCCCTGCTCAGCGGCATCGCACACCTTCTTCGTTCCTGGACGTGGCTCATGGCCTGGCGCGACAGCCGTCGCAGCCGGCGGCGGCTGCTCCTGTATGCGGGATCAATCGTTCTCGGCATCGCCGCGCTGACTGCGATTTCCTCCTCGGGCCGCCAGATGCAGCAGGCGATTGAAGAACAATCCAAGGCGCTGCTCGGCGCGGACCTGATGGTCAACACGCGGGATTCGGCTTTGAACGCGGAACAGGAGGAATTCCTCAAATCGCTCGGCGGCGAACAAGCGCGGGAAATTAATTTTGCCTCCATGGTTTACTTCGTGAAATCGGAAGGCACCCGCCTTGTCCAGGTGCGTGCCCTTGCAGGGAACTTCCCTTTCTATGGCGAATTGGAGACAAACCCTCGCGGCGCCATTGCTTCGTTGCGCAATGGCACGGGCGCACTGGTGGAGCAGAATCTCATGGATGTTTTTGGCGCGAAGATCGGCGATCCCATCAAAGTCGGCGAGATCACACTGCCCATCGCGGGCGTGCTGACGCGAGTGCCTGGGGAGACAATGGGATTCGGAACCATCGCACCACGCGTTTACATCCCGCTCGCCAGCCTCGAGAACAGCGGCTTGATCGGCGAAGGGAGCCTCGCCCGGCAGAAGATCTATTTCAAATTGGCCGCGGAAGTGAACGTCGAGGCGTTCGCGGACAGCCGCCGCGATGAATTTCGCCGGCTCGGGTTGCGCTACGACACCGTGGAGGAACGCCAGCGCGATCTCGGCCGCGCGCTCGAGAACATGATGCGGTTCCTGAATCTCATCGGGTTCGTTGCGCTCCTGCTGGGAGGGGTCGGCGTGGCCAGCGGCATTCATGTCCACATGAAGCAGAAGCTTGGGACGATCGCGACGCTGCGTTGCGTCGGCTGTTCTACGGGGCAGTCGTTTGCGATTTACCTGGCGCAAGCAATGGCACTCGGTGCGGTGGGCGCCGTGCTGGGCGCTGGAATTGGCGTGTTGATTCAATACTTTGTTCCTTCGCTGCTCGGTGAATTCATCCCGTTCGAAGTTCGGCCCGCGATTTCATGGAGCGGCCTTTGGACTGGAATCTGGATCGGTTTCCTCATTTGCATGCTGTTCGCATTGCTCCCGCTGATTCCCGTGCGACGTGTGCCGCCACTGGCTGCGTTGCGCTCGGCCTTCAGCGAACGCTCAAGTGACAGACGGGATCCGATGCTCTGGCTGGCCTGCCTGCTCATTCTTGCGGGACTCGTTGCATTCGGCGTGCTGCAAAGCCGCGAATGGCAGCATGGCGTGGGATACGCCGTCGGGATCATCGTGGCGTTCGGGTGCCTTGGGGGCCTCGCTTCGTTGGTCGCATGGATTTCCCGCAAGGTCACATCCGCGTCGTGGCCCTTCATCTGGCGGCACGGCATGTCGAACCTGTATCGTCCGAACAACCGGACCGTGTTGCTCATGGTTTCGTTGGGAATGGGAACCTTCCTTGTCCTGACGCTATATCTGGTCCAGATGAATCTGCTCGGCGAGTTGCTGCGGCCCAAAAGCGAGCAGGACGGCAATGCCGTGTTGTTTGATATTCAAAATGACCAGCGTCAAGACGTCCGAAACGTCCTGCAGTCACAAGGCCTGCCCGTTCTCGAGGATGTGCCGATGATTTCCATGCGCCTGCGAGCAATCAAGGGTCGGACGGTGGAGGAAATCCGCAATGATCCCCGCAGCAACATTCGCGGATGGGCGCTCGGACGGGAATACAGATCAACCTACCGCGGCAGCCTGGTTGCCACGGAGAAACTGCTGGAAGGGACATGGCACTCGCGGGTGGAAAACGTAAACGATCCGATTCCCGTTTCGCTGGAGGAGGGGATTGCGCGAAACCTGCATGTCGGGATCGGCGACGAGATTGAATTCGATGTGCAAGGGGTTCCCGTTCGAACGCGTGTTGCCAGTTTGCGTGAAGTCGATTGGCGGCGGCTCTCGCCAAACTTTTTTGTGGTGTTTCCCGAGGGTGCGATCGAGGAAGCGCCCGCGATGCACATGATGGTGACCCGGGTTCAATCGAGCGAACAATCGGCGCGATTGCAGCGCGAGGTGGTGCGGCAATTTCCAAACGTTTCCGCGGCTGACCTGACGCTCATTCTCCAAACGGTCGGATCCGTTCTCGACAAGATCAGCTTTGTAGTGAGATTCATGGCGCTGTTCACCGTGGGAACGGGGTTGATCGTGCTGGGCGGCACGATCGTCAGCGGAAGATATCAGCGTCTGCGCGAGAGCATCCTGCTTCGAACCCTTGGCGCGAGCCGGCGCCAGGTGCTGCAGATTCTGACGGTGGAGTATTTCCTATTGGGCGCACTTGCCGCGCTGACAGGAATTTTATTCGCGGTTGCCGCCAGCTGGATGCTCGCGTCGCATGTCTTCGACCTGAAGCCGCGCTTTTACCCAATGCCGCTATTCATCGCGGTAGGCACCGTGTCGCTGCTGACAGTGATCTTTGGGTTGCTCGGAAACCGCACCGTGTTAAATCGCCCGCCGCTTGAGGTTTTGCGGGAAGAGGGATAGCAGCGTTTTGAAGTCGATTACACTGAAAATGCGAACTTACGTCCGGATCACCTTGCCAAGAATATCCACGAGCACCTTGGCGGGTGGTTGATCAGCGTCGATGCGATGCACCAGTTCGCCGCCGTAATAATCCAGCAAGGGCATGGTCTCCGTTTCGTAGGTTTTCAGGCGTTCACGGATCACCTCGAGGCTTGCGTCATCCAGGCGATTTTCGCGCAGCGCGCGGCGCTGAAGCCGGCGGACGAGGTTTTCAAAATTGGTGCAGCTCAGGTAAAAAATTCCAAGCACGTCCAACGTGTCTTTGAGCATTTCTGCCTGGTTCACGTTTCGCGGAATGCCATCCAGCACCAGCGTGTCCTGCTCCGGGTGAAACTGTCCCGCGCGTGTGCTGCCGTCGATGAACTGCCGCCACAGCGCCACGGTTTGCTCATCGGGCACCAGCTGGCCGCGGCTGGAATACTCAATGAAGATGCGGCCGATGGGACTGTCGATCCGCAGGTTGCGGAAGACATCGCCGCAGGCGCAGTGAAAGAAACCTGGGATGGTTCCAAAGATTTTCCCCTGCGTGCCCTTGCCCGCGCCCGGCGCGCCGAACAACAGAATCGTGCGGTATTTCATTCCTGTGGTGAAACGCTGCGCGCGCAGTCCGTGAACCTCCCGCGGCTCAGGCGTCCTTGTGCTTCAGTTGAATCTCCTGGATTTCTGAGAACGGCACCATCACTTCCTCAGTGGCGTGGCCTTTCTGAATCTCCAGGTGAATGTCGTTGCCAGTGATCCGCGTAATGCGGCGGGCGACATAGTTTCCGCGGGCGGCCTTGATTCCCAGCACCATGTCCTTGTCGGCCTCGCGTTTCACAACGCCGAAAAAGTTCGGGAACTTGGTTTCGAAGAACCTGCGGTTGAACGTGAATGCGCCACGCTGGAAGGTTTGCGTGGGAGGCAGGCCGGCGGCAGCTCCGCTTTCATGATGCGCCAGGTGAAGGCCGCTGCGCGCTTCCGCTGCCGCTGCAGCCTCGGCTTCTGGATTCGGGGGCATGCTGAAAACAGGCGCCGCACCCGCGGCCGCTTCAGTCAGGACGCCTTCTTCTTCGGGTGACGACATTCGCGTCGGCATGCTCAGGAAAATGATTGGCCCAATGATAGGCGCGACGGCGGCGACACCGCAGACCAGCACTTTGGGCCGCGCACGGAACACCGCGATTTCATACGCCGCATAGATATTGGCGCCGTAAACCACCAGGACCAGGAGGACGCCCACGCTCGACGAGAACAGGGCACCGAACAACGATTGCTCAGGCGGACGTTCCAATCGCGGAACGGGTTTGATATCGATCGCGGTTCTCTGCAGCCGCTCCTCCTCCGAGATCTCGATGAACGGCTCGACGAACGGAGTGATTTTAGAATTTTCAGAAAGCCGTTTCAGGTCCGCCTGGCTGAAACGAGTCCATCCGATGCGATCCGAATAGGTATCATCCGGCAGCCGCACCACCAGCCCGCTTTCGTTGAAGGAGACAACTTCTCCCGTGACGGTTTGGCCGTCCGCCAGTTGGAACGTGTCTGCACGGGCGATCCCGATCAGCAACCCGCACAGCAGCAAACCAATGCAGATGAAATTAAGTTTTCGCACAGCTCGATTTCCTTATCAGATGGATTTCGTGATAGGAAGGAAATTTCCGGTCAACGCAGCGACGAGCTCTTCGACCACCCAATTGGGGCGCGATTCGTCCAACGCGTCGGCTGTCGCGCCGTGTCGCCAGACTGCAAATTGAATTGTTTTGGAAACGTCCGCCTGAAGCGCAGGTTGCGCCAGGAGTCCCGCCAGAAATCCAGCCAGCACGTCGCCGGATCCGCCTTGCCCAAGATTTGGCCCGCCGCTCGGATTGAGGAAGAGATTTCCGGAGGACGACCCCACGACAGTTTGGAATCCCTTCAAAGCCACATGGCAATTCGCAAACGTTGCGGACAGCTTTCGAACGGCATTCGCGCGATCCACCTGCACCTCGGAAACCGTGCTCTCCAGCAGGCGCGCTGCTTCTCCCGGATGCGGTGTGATTACTCGGGGCGCCGCTGATGTGATCCTGCCCTTCGGCAGCCAGGCGAGCGCGCTTGCATCCACAACCATGGGAACGTCAGCGCTGCGCCATAGAAGTTCCACCGTTGATTGCAACCCCGCCGGGATGTCAGCGCCGGCCAGGCCGGGACCTGCCAGCAACGCATCAAACTTTTCGAACGAGATATTTTCCGACCAGGGTCCTACCATGACGGCCTGCAAATGTGCAGCCGCGATGGGATAAACTGGCGCGCTCGTAATCAGAGTAACCAGGCCGGGCCGCGCGCGCTGGGCGCCACGGGCAGCGAGCACCGCGGCGCCGTGGAAGCCGGTGCTTCCCGCTATGATCCCAACATGCCCAAAGCTGCCTTTGTGCATTGAAGGTTTTCTTCGCGGGGGAAAATTGCGGAAATCGGATTCATGGATCCACTGCAAATCTGAAGTCGCTGGGCAGGACACGAGCCCGACGTCAGGAGTTATTTCCAGTCGACCTGTGTAACGATAGGCTGCGGGCCGCACCAATCCAACCTTTGGCGATCCGACCGTGAGGGTCACGACAGCTTCTACGGCGGCTCCGTGCGGTTCGCCCGTATCAGCGTCCAACCCCGACGGAACATCGATCGCGAGCACTGGCAACTGCGAGGCGTTAATGCGTTCGATGAAACGAATCCACGCGGCGTTGAGCGGGCGGTTGATTCCTATCCCAAACAGGCCATCAATCACGAGCGCGGGCGGAATACCCAGCAGCGTTTCGAGTTCTGGAAGGTCCTCCTCAGGGTTGCGGACCTGCAGCATGTCGATGCGGCGATCCTCGAGTTGCTCAAGTGCGCTGCGGGCGTCGGCGCCGTTGTTTCCGGTGCCTGCGAGAACAATGATGAGGTCGCCCGGCGCGGTGAGTTCGACTGCACGTCGAGCAACCGAGCGGCCGACCCGGCGGATGACCTCCGCCTCGGACATGCCGGTTTTCCACGTGGCGTTTTCCCATTCCCGCATTTGGGCAACGCTGATGATCGGGACTGGCATGCGCGGAGGCTATACAGAGGAGTTGCCGCGAGGAAAGAATCAAAGATCGAACGTTGGAATCCGAGACGCATCTCGAGGTCTGACAGCGGATGCTCCCGCGTTCACGCCGGAGTGGGTCGAACGCTTCGCGGTTCCGCTAAACCTCCAGTCAGGTGTGATCCATTATAGTCTCATGAACAATCTCCCCACGCTCGTGTGGTGTGCAGGCGTCGCCGCCCTCGACGGCGCGAGTAACAGCAACGATTTCGTTGTCGACGTCCGACACTGCCTGGTGCACGGTTTTGTCCATGAGGACGGCCATCAAACCGATTCCATGAAAACCTTCATTTCACTTCTTCTACCACTGTTCGCTTGGTGCTCCGCTCCTGCCGCTTCACTTGAGGAGCGGGTGGAGAATACCGACGGCATCGCAGTTGTTTCGGTATCCAACGTCATAACGAGCGTCATGACAAACGCGGCAGGCGTCCGGGTCACGCTGTATAGCGCCGACGCGGCGATCGAGCGTACGTTGAGAGGAACCTTACCCGTTCGCTTCCGCCTGCAAGGCGAGACGAAGACGGTTCACTTTTCGACGGGACCGTATTCCGAAGAATTACTCAGCCGGAGGTTCCTTGTGTTCCTCAAGCGCTCGGGCGCGTTCTATACGCCTTCCGACGCGGATGGTCTTTGCATGATCATTGGACCAGGGCAGCCGAAGGATGACAGGGTGCTTTGGCCTGAGTGCACGAGTCTGGAGGAAGCAGAAACGGCAATCCGCAGATCGGCTAGACCATGACTACGGTGGCTCATGATAAGTGATCCGGCTGGATGGCTGCGGAACTGAGCCGAGCCACCTCACATCCAACGGCAATTGTCTTTGCGCCGTTGGCCGCAGACGAACCATTTGTATCCGGCCGATCAACTATTTTTATGAGTTCAATTGCGCCAGCAGTCACGAATAGTCCACATCGGTCAGCGAAATGGCTTAAATTCCTCCTGCAATTCTTCCTCGCGTTCTGCGTCATGTTCTTTATTTCGTCCCTTGCTGGCGAGCTGCAGAACGCGTTGGGCTCTCCCACGTCCCGTTCGACGCTGGCCACATTCATGACCCGGGTTTGGTTCAGCTTTGCATTCACCGGAATGATGTTCCTTCTGATTTTTGTCGTTCTTGCAGTGGCAGTGGATCAGGAAAACATTTCCCCCGAAAAAACGTAGTTTGGTTCGTTTGAATCGAATGAAGGCGGGCTGTATTGGGTGGGAGTCACCCGCTCGAAACCGCGGACGAATGGCGACGGCTCAACTTTCCTCGAACAATAGACGCGTGTCGTAGGGTCGCAGGGGCGGTCCGGCGAAAGATTGTTCGGCTCTAACGATGACCAGGTCTGCCGAGTTGACCTTGATCGTGCGTGTTGCCGGATTGATGTCGTACCAATCAATCCCGAATTCCCGCCCTTCGCCGACGCTGACCCGCAGTCTGCAGGAGTCCACCATCCGAACCGTTAACGCGGCGCCGTAAGAGAAGCCGTGTTCCCCAACGACGTTGTAGCCACTGAATTCCGGGAGCACGGGCCGAATCTCGGGTTTCGCAACGCGCCGATTCACCTGGCGTTGCGCCCGAATCAGTTCGTCGTACATCGGCTGGCAAAGACGCCGTTCGAGTTTCGCATTGGACGAATGCAGTTCCCAAAGCCCCATCTGCGCCCAGCGACTCTGGTCATGCCATTCGGGCATGCCCAGGATGGGATAGAGACACACTCCCCGCAGGGGCACGCCCTCAGCGAGCAGGGAGTCAACTTCGCGAACCAATGCGTTCAGCCAGCGCGGTCGCATGTCGCCGACATGTGACGTTTCGGTGATGAGCAGGTCGCCGCCGTAACGCGCGTGCACTTTCTTGATGAGCGTGCGGAGCGGAACCCGTTTCGGATGATCCTCCGGCAGAGGCTCCTCATCGCGGCCAAGAATCCATTGATTGGTCCAATAATAATTAACGCCGACGATATCGAGATGTTCGCGGCTGCCGCCGAGTTCCGGCATGAGGCGTCCCGCGAGCATGTCCCACGATTCGAAGACTGCGTTGTCGTTGAAATGTTCCGCTGCTTCGCGCGCATCGGAACTGTCTGCCTCGGGAAGCACATGACAGAGCGGATCCACATTGACGATCCTCGCATCCGGGACGACCTCACGGATTGCGTTAATTCCCGCAATGGCAGCCCGGATGAGCGCCTGCTTCAGTTCCGGGCCGCGGCCAGTGCAATGCGGCGCAAAGCGTCCGACGGTGCCGCCAGCCCATGAAAAAAACGAGGGCTCGTTGACAGGGGTGAAATAGCAGGTTCGCGGCCGGCTGGCGCAGATGTGGCGGGCTGCGGCCTGGCAATAGTCAGCAAAACGTTCCGTGAACTCTTTCGAGAACGGATCCAGCTCGGAAGGATAACCGTAATGAAACAAATCCCAGATCACCTCGATGTCATACTTCCGGCTGGCGTGCAGGAACGGATCGACGGAGCTGAAGTCATAATGTCCGCGCTGGTCGACGATCGGCCAGCGGATGGCTTCACGGGCAGCATAAATCCCCGCTTCGTGCAGCAGCCGGTAATCGCTTTCCGCATGCTGGTCGTGGTGCGTGGCGGCCACCTGATCGATCCATTCGCCCTGTGCGTTGTATCCCGTAGCGCATTCGAACCCCGCCAGAAAAAAACTACGAAACATGCGCCACCCTCCTCGTGTTTGCCGGTGCGGCGACTTCGCCGACGGCCTGGGATCCCGATGCGCACAGTTCCTGATACTGCTGCACCAGCGGCGTGGCGACCCTTTCCAATTCTGAACGATCGTTCGCGTGCAGATCCCACAGGCCCATTTGCTTGAGGTAATACGCTGGTGGATTTTTCCCCTGCCGATACGCCCACGTCACCAGCGCGAACAACGGCCACCAGGTGTAGCCGATAAGTGGAATGCCGCGCGCGCGAGCGCGCCGAGTTGCGGCCACGGAATCATCGAGCCAGGCGGCCCGCCGTTTCACCGAACCGAGTGAAGCGGTTTCCGAAATGAACAGCGGCACGTCGTAGCGGCCGTGATACATATCGGCCAGCCTGTCGATGATGTCCGCATCAGCGTAAGGCATCTTCAAGCGCACATGCGGCGCGCGCACCACAAGCTTGCGCGAGAACAGGGGATAGAGATTGATTCCGACGATGTCGAGCTTCACCGCATTTCTTTGAAACCAATCCATGGTGGCATCCGGTACGCCCTGGGCGCGCAGCCAGCCGTATAACGAATGCTTCGGATCAACCCTCCCGCTGATGAAGTCGAGGGCGAGGAAGACGATTTCCTGGCGTCGAAACACCTCGTCTTGCAGCGCAGCATCTGGCGATTCGTAGAGATCCGTTGCGTCGACATGCACCGCCACGTTTTCGGGATCCACCTGTTGAATCGCCCGCGCCGATTCCACGATGCCACGGCAGACCCCGAGCATCACCTGCATAAAGCCCTTCCAGCCGCGCTTGAACGGAGGCCACCACCCAAGCTTTCCGCAATACCATGCCGTGACGCGCGGTTCGTTCAAGGGAGTCCACAGATGAATGCGGCCTTTGAAGCGCTCGGCTGCGCGGCTGGCGTATTCCGCCATGTATTTCGAAAAGTCCGGCGAGAGGTAGGCGTGCTCGATCCACCGCGGAAGGCCGTAGTGAACCAGATCAACGATGGGCTCGATCCCCAGCTCGAGAAGGTGCGAAAGGGTATCGTCAGCAAATCCCCAGTCCCAGGCCTTTGGCTGCGGGTTGATCCGATGCCAGGGAATGCCGTAGCGCACGTGCCTGACGCCGAGATCTGCAACGAGCTGCAGGTCTTCGCGCCATCGCGCATAGTGCTGCGTCAACTCATACTCGTCGAGAATCCGCCCCGTCGCGGGCCACGGCTCGGTTATAAACGTGTCTTCAATCCCGGTGGCCCAGAAGAAAAAATCGGACTGCCGCAGTTGCGACAGCGTGGATCGTTTCAGGACTGCGCCGTGATGTTTGTCCATTGACATGCTTTTTGCAGAGACCCCTTCAATGTCGAACTGGCTTCCATGGTGCCTGCCGACGCCCCGAACAACGGTTACCCTCGATGCCTCCACAAACAATCGGTGTTTTACCCCATGCGGCCAACGGATGCGAAATATTCTGCCGCAAGGTTTCGTTGCGAGGTGGAAACCTTTTGATGGGACGATATAGTTGCGGCATGCCAAACACCCAGGTGGTCAGCCTCGATGAGCTTCGGAAGTTTCACCCGGCTGACCTGGCCGACCATTTGCAGCGGCTGCCGGCGGAGGAAGCGCGTGCCGTGTTTGAGCAGCTGGAACCTGAGCGCGCTGCTGCGGCATTGAGTGAGATTGAGGAAGAGCGACTGCTTGAACTGCTGGGCGAATTCACGCCGCCCCAGCTCGCCGCGTATTTGCAGCTGATGGCTCCTGCCGATGCGGCGGACCTCCTGCAAGTGCTCACGCCAGCCGTTCGCCGCGACACCATGGCCGCGATTCCACCCGACACTGCCGAACGTTTGCGCAGCCTCTTGCGGTATCCCGAAGACACGGCTGGCGGGATCATGTCGAACCGGTTCATCGCATTGCGGGATGAGATGACCGTGGAGCAAGTGCGGGAATTGTTGCGCGAACGCGCGCAGGAGGAGCGCACGGAAGACATCGCATACCTTTACGTGACCGATGCAGAGCGAAAGCTTGTTGGAATCGTCAGCTTGCGCGACCTGGTATTTCGCCGGGCTGAACGGCGCATCGGAGACATCATGAATCCCGACGTGAAATTTGTTCGCGCAGATGCCGACCAGGAGGAGTTGGCGCGGCAGTTCGATCATTATCATTACATCGGCCTGCCAGTGCTGGACGGCGACGGAAAATTAGCGGGGGTCGTGAAGGCGAGTGACGCCCTGGGAATCGCGGCGCGCGAGGCGACGGAGGACATGCAATTGATGGTGGGACTTTCGGGCGAGGAGCGCGCGCTCACGCCCTGGAAGGTGTCCGTGCGGCGGCGGCTGCCGTGGTTGTACGTGAACCTGGTGACAGCCATGGGCGCGGCCGCGGTTGTGAACTATTTCGAAAGCACTATCGCAAAGTGGACCGCTCTCGCCGTTTTCCTGCCGATCGTGGCGGGGCAGGGCGGCAATGCCGGCATGCAAACGCTCACTGTCATCATTCGGGATCTCGCGCTTGGTGAACTCGCACCCGGTGATGGACGCAAAGCCCTTGTGAAGGAAGTGACGCTCGGAATGATTAACGGTGTCGCCCTTGGCCTGGTGGTCGGGATGATTGGCTGGTTTTGGAAAGGGAGTGCAACATTGGGCGTGGTTGCCTTTGCCGCGATGGTTCTGAATCTCCTGGCTGCCGCGTTTTCCGGCGTGGTTATTCCGCTCGGTTTGAAGGCGTTGCGAATGGATCCCGCTCTGGCGTCCAGCATTCTCCTCACAACCGTGACGGATGTCGGCGGTTTCTTTTTCTTTCTCGGGCTCGCCGCCCTGGGAATGAAATGGCTCGGCATTTGAACGCGAAGTGATCAACGCGGTGCGGGAAACTTTCGCGTGACAGCCAGGCGGCCCAATGCTACTGGAGATCGACCACCACTCAATGTTCGCCGGCGAAGACGTTTCACGCCGCCGGATTCAGCAACGCGATGGAGATGTTTATGTCGAACCGCTTCACTCGGGTGTTTGGCCGCAGCGCTTGCGGGGCTTTTTTGATGGTGTATGTGTGGGCGCACGCAGCGCCCGGGGATCTGGATTTAAGTTTCGCAGGTACGGGAACCGCCCGCACCGGTTTTGGCGGAGGCAATGACCAGGCCCACGCGGCCGCCGTCCAGGCCGATGGCAAGCTTCTGATGGGAGGCTACTGTTCGAGCGTGGCTTTCACTTCCAGCGAGTTTTGTCTTGTCCGCTTTGACACCAACCATGTGCTCGACGCCTCGTTTGGCGATGGTGGCCAGGTGTTGACGCCTGTGAATGCGTCATTGATCCCTTTCACAGATGCGCGGATTACTGCGCTCAAGGTTCAGGCTGATGGACGAATTGTTGCCGGCGGGTATTCCTACATCGGAACCAATTATCCGACATTCACGCTCGTTCGTTACCTCCACGATGGATCGCTCGATTCCAGTTTTGGAACCAACGGGAATGGGATCGTGCAGACGGATTTCGGCGAGCCGACCCGGCTTCGCGCGCTGGCGATCCAAGGCGACGGAAAGATTGTTGCGGTCGGATCGACGACATACCCTGCGAATGCAGGAGAAGGAGCGGTGGCGCTGGCCCGATACACGACGAATGGCCTGCCCGATCCATCGTTTGGAAATGCCGGAACGCAGATCACGACGGGCGTGACAGGATACACAGGGGCTCACGCCGTCACCATCCGGCCGGACGGAAAAATTCTGGCCGCCGGAATCGGAATTGGCGCGGGACATAATGGGATCGACTTTGCGCTCTACTGCTACACGACGAACGGGGTGTTGGATCCGCAGTTTGGCGGAGGAACGGGGAAGGTTTTCACACAGATTTCCACGAACAACAATTTGTATTTTGATTCCGCGAATGCGGTGGCGATTCAATTCGGAAACAATTCCGTGCAGAATCCGGACCGCATTGTTGTGGCAGGCTCGTATCGGACTTCTGGTTCGCCCAGCGAAACCCAATTCGCACTGACTCGTTATCAAATGGATGGGGCGCTCGACACGACGTTCGGCAACAATGGGATTGTCACCAATCGGCTGGCGAGTGGAGGAATGGTGTTCAACCTCAGCAGCGCCATTGGACTGGTGGTTCAAGGGACGTTCACTCAGCCGCGGCGGATCCTTGTTGGGGGATACAGTCTCAATGGCAGCAACCGTTACTTCGTCATGGCGCGGTACAACAGCGCCGGGGGGCTCGATACGACATTCGGGAACGAGGGGACGGGAATCGCCGCGGTGCCCCTGGGGAATCGGGACGCAGCGGCAACGGCCCTGGCGGTGCAGCCGGGACGGTTTATCGTTGCAGGATATGCGGCGCAGAACGCGCAAAATTATAACTTTGCGGCGGTGGCATTCGACTCTGCTGGGATCCTGGACACCACTTTCGGCGCAGAAGGATTTCTGGTGTCGGATATATCAGATGTGAGTTCGAGCGGCCGCGGCGTCGCAGTTCAGCCCGATGGGCGCGTGATCGTCGCGGGAAGCGCAAATGACGGGGAAAGGGACCAGGTTGCTGTTGCCCGTTTCAACGTGGACGGCTCATTGGATGCAACGTTCGGCGCTGGCGGAAAGGTGCTCACACCTGTGGGTTCGGGCTCAGCCTCGGGAACGGCCGTTGCCCTGCAACCGAATGGCGGGATCGTGGTGGCGGGGACTGCGAACGATGATTTTCTCGTGGTGCGGTATCAAGGCAACGGCGCGCTCGACCCTTCATTTGGTACAAATGGAATCGTCACCACATCGATTGGCAGTGGATCCGACGTCGCGAACGCAATCGCCCTCCAGGCGGATGGCAGGCTGGTCGTTGCGGGAAATAGCGACAACGGGAGCAACACGGACTTTGCGGTTGTCAGATACACCACCAACGGTTTTCCCGATGTGTCATTTGATGGCGACGGAAAAACAACCACCGCGATTTCAACGAGCAGCGATTATGTGAATGCAGTGCAGGTGCAGGCGAACGGCAGGATCGTGGTCGCAGGATATGCTGAAATCAACGGAAACATCGACGCGGCTCTGGTGCGCTATCATACGAACGGCATGCTCGATAATTCGTTTGGCTCTTTCGGACGGGTCGCCACGGATGTTGGAAACGGGACGACCGATGCAGGGTTTGCCTTGTTGATTCAACCCGACCAGCGGATCGTCGTCGCTGGGTATTCTGCGACGGGTGCGAACATTGATGTAATGTTGCTTCGCTACACGACCAACGGAATTCTCGATTCCAGCTTCGATGGCGACGGAAAGGTGACCACCGCGATAGGTCTGGCGGCGGAGTACGCGGCGGCGGCGGCGCTGCAGTCCGACGGAAAGATCGTGGCTGCGGGTGTTGCAAGCATAGGATCGCATCTGGAGTTTGCGGCCGTTCGTTACCTTGCAGATGGGTCACTTGACGGTTCATTTGGACTCGGAGGGAAGGCGGTGGTCGATTTTGCCAACAACGCGGATAACACAGGATACGCCATCGCCCTGGATGGTTCGGGACGGGTTGTGATTGCAGGGGAAGCGGGAGGATTGATGGGAGTGGCGCGTTTGCAGGGCGATCCGTTCCTGAGGATTCTCTCGATCGCTCGGCTGGCCAACGGGCAGGTGGCGCTGACAGGGAGCGGGTCCCCAGGCGCGACTCACAGCCTGCAGGCAATTGGAAGCCTGGGCGGCAACTTCAGCACGATCGCCCCGGTGATTGCGGATTCGGATGGGTCGTGGGAATTCCTGGATACGTCAACCCCCGCAACAAATCGCTTTTACCGGTTGTCGTTGCCGTAGCGGGAATGGTAGCGCGTACGGGAAGCGAACCGTCTGTTCCAGTGTTTTAGGTTTTATCGAACGCCGCGCGCGCGCGTTGATTACTGTTGTCAGTTGGCGCGGCCTGCACTGAACCGCTTTCGCGCGGACATGGCTGTTCGCGCTCCTTCGGAATTCGTGGCGCTTCATCCGACCCGTAACGGCCACGATACGGCGCGCTGCTCCAGGGCCATTCCGACGGTTCGCGCACCAGCCTCGCTTTGACCGGATTGTTTCGATATAACGCACCACGCGCCGGTAATGCTCCTCATCCCGGATGTAGCGGTCAAAATAATCGGCCTGCCAGAAGGTTCCGCCCGTCGCATTCAGAAGTTTGTTGGCCCGGCTGCTGGTATACGACTTCCAACCATGCAACACCTCCGACAGCGGCTTCGCCATTTCGGCCAGGACATGAACATGATTCGGCATGAGGCACCAGCCCAGCAGCCGATACGCCTTTCCGTCGTGGAACCAAAGGTTCTCCTGAACCATCCGAGCAACGCGGGCATCGCGGAGGTGACACGCCCCAAGCCCGCGATCCAGCAGGACTTCCATTTGCCGGAACCGCTCGCGGTCGTCCTCCAGTTGCATTGCCGCGGCCCGCTCGTGGCGGAGTTCAGCAGGAATGGAGTCGGCCAGCCGGTAAGTAATGAACTGCCGGATGCCGGGGGCGTCGAAGTGGGGCAGGTAACCTCGCGAGTGCCAGCCTTTGAACCCAAGCGCCTTGTCCTCCTCCGTAGGCTGGTAATGCCATTGGCGCTTTTCAGCAACGACTTGATGGGCGGGCTTGCGTTTCATGCTGGTCGGTGAATCGGAGCGCGGACAGCCTTGTCCGCGAGCTGAATCTCAGGAGCGCGGACAGCCTTGTCCGCGCTGCCTGGCTTTGGCGGATATCGTGCCGGGTCTGGTGGAGGAGAGAACCGGGTGGAAAGGTCGTGAAACAATTCACTCCGCAAGTCCGGGTGAGTCGGTGGAGATTGTGCTTCATACGGGGCTGCCGGTTCCATACATAGCCATCAGCAAGGTGCCCTTCGGAAAAAGGCGAGCAACCGAATTGGCGAGGCAGTCGGCGTGATCCTCTCGGCCGAAGGGAGCGCGGACAGCCTTGTCCGCACGTGTTTTCGAGGCGTTGCTTCCGGCGGACAGGGCTGTCCGCGCTCCTGTCTTTTCCTCCATCGCGATCTCGCTCTTGTTGAGGAGGCCGCCGGAGCTGCAGCAGGGGTCGTAGATCTCCATGCCGGTGAAGATGAGCGGGAGGGGAGGCCGCCAAAAAGGTGCCCGTGAACATAAAATAACGCATTGCCATGCCAGACTCCGGCGGGGAGGGTATTCCAAGCAAAAAGCCGGGCAAGCCTTGATTCTATTGGGGATTATTGGTAGCGCGTACGGGAATCGAACCCGTCTTTCAGCCTTGAGAGGGCCGTGTCCTAGCCGATAGACGAACGCGCCTGAAAGACGTCGCATCCTAACCGCGCGACAGGGAAGTTCAAGTTCAACATTTGGCAATGCGGGACTGTGGTGGGATTAAAGTGGGTGAGATCACTGGGATCTGTAAACCGCTTGACCCTCGCCCCGTAAGGCGCCAGCGGGGCGAGAGGCGGAATGAAATCGTCTCTGAATCTGCACCTCTGCTTCCTCTGCGAGCTCCTGTTCAAAGTTTCGGGTGCAGTTCGGCTCCGCAAAGGCGTTTAACAGTAGGCCGCAGAGATAGCAGCGATGAAGAAATACCCCTGCTGTTTATGTGGGTGCCTCCTCCCGCGGTCCCCTCCACCGGCTTCGGTCGGAAGAGGGGGAGTTTAAAATCAACCAGCTCGATCACCCACGTTAATCACACCCAGCAGGCTGGGGTGCTTCACTGCGGCTGTAATCGATAGAAGCGCGTCGGTGTCTGCGTAGGTGGCAGGCGTCCATTTTGACCGTTGTCCGGCAGGCTGATCAACGGCGCGTTGTTGGGATTGCTCACGTAATCCATCAATTGCCACGGGCCGCGGAGTGTGTCCGCGGATTCCACTTTCCAGTTCGTGTTCTGCGGGATGCGAATATGCAGGCCGATGCGATTGGGGTTCATCAGACTCGCCGCAGCGCCGGGATCGGCAGGCAATTGCGTGACGCTCATGGCAACGGGTGTGTTGGTGGAATGAATCGTCGAAAGGCGGATATCGAACGCCACGTTATCCCAGCTCTCCTGTGCGGCATTTTTCAAACTGACAGCGATCGTATTCGCGCCGGGCCGCAGCAACGGAATGAACGGCGCGAGGTCGAAATGCTGCACTGCATTCCCATGGGCCGTGGTGGCTTCGATTCCGCTCGTCGGAAGCTTTGTGCCGTTCAGGTAGACCTCAAGCGGCAATCCTTCGTCGGTGCACGTGGCAGAGAGAAGCAGCTCTTCGCATGACGCAGCCGGCATTTGGAACGTCTTGCGGAAGAAATAAGCGGGCCGTCCTGGCAGCAGCGGTGTGCGGATGTTCAACGTTCCGCCACCTGTGCCGAATTTTGCAAACCCGACCGGCCAGAGCGTGTCCACGAAATTATCCAGCATCCAGTTCAGGCCAGGCAGATCCTGCATGTAACGCCAGGCCGAACCGAAGGGAATCAGAGTCGTCCAGTTTGTCGACGCGAGGTCGGGCAGGGGACGAAAGAAGAGGTCGTCCATCATTATTGAACCCGTGGCGGGAGCTTCTGCCGTGTACCAATGCGTGAGCTCGGCGTTGTGAAATCCTTCAGGCATGACAAAGACGCGATTCGCGTAAGTCCACTCTGTCGCGGCAGTTCCGGGTTTGAAATGCGGTGTAAAATATCCGGGATAGGGACGCCACGGCCGGGGATTTGGATCCGCGGCGGTAGGCGTTGAACTCCACTCAAACCAATGCGCTGTGTTCTGGGAAAGGCCGCTGCTGCGAAAGAATCCGCCGAAACTGTAGAGTGTCCCCGGCTTGACCTTGAACGAACTGTGCGGAACGCCGTACTGGCCGAACTGCGATATGCTGCCTCCCTGGATTGATTCGTTGAGGGTGACCTTCATCGATTTTCCGCCGCGGCAAGGTTCCTGCACGGCCAGCATGTTGCTCCAGTCAATGTCCCCGGTGAACCACTTGTCCCAATAGCTGTCGCCATCCTCTTCAAAACCGCTGTTGCGAATCAGATTGGCGTTGTACGAGGAGAGCACAGGAAACGGAGCGGAACGCACCATGCCGTTGTCGTAGACGGCAGCGACCTCATAAATGTATTGATGTCCGAGTTCCAATCCCGTGTCCGTATAGCTGCGCTGATTTGCGGCGAGGGTAACGGTATGTGCCGCCGGGCCGTCAAGGGTGCTGCTGCGGTAAACACGCCAGCTCTTCACGTTGTTGGTGGCGGGCAGCGTCCATCCAAACGTCGCAGTTCCATTGCCGCCCACGCGATTCGTGATCATCGGAGTTCCGGCCGGGAACAGCGGCCGATCGAACTGGCCATCGCGCCGGGCATTGCCGCGGTGAGTTGCCCACGACACGGGTCCCGATGTTGTTGAGCCAAAATTGTGAATGCGGACCCGGCCGGAAAGGGACCGCGACACAACGCACAGGCCCGTTCCGTAAACATTCGCGATGGCTGGGATGTGTTTGATGCCACCCGGAATGGGCACGGACGCTTTGATGACACCGTTCAATCCAAACACGTACAGCGCACCCGTGGCTCCTGGTGCATGAGGATCATACGTGCCGATCACAATTTCCTCGTGACCGTCTCCATCGACGTCCCCGACAACGGGCGGCGTGGGAAGCTGAGGATAAAAATTCTTCGGCCAGCCGGCGTGGCTGATGAGTTCGATGCCGTTCCAATAGCGGAATTGAATCTCGAACGAGTGCGTGAAGCTGAGAACGTCGATGCGATTATCCCGATCCGGGTTCAAAGGGATCATCGACGCATTGTTCTGCCATTGATTGAAGGGAAAATTCACCGCGGATTTCCAGATGCGGGAAAGTATCGCGCCGTTGTCATCCAGAATGGTTTCGTTGGGCTGCCACAATGGATTCAACTGCGTGGTTGGCACGAGCACTTCGCTTAATCCGTCGCCGTCAATATCTGCGGTGTAAACTTCGACTCCCTGCTGGTAGGCGCCGCTCATGAGGCGCTGGTTCTTGCCAAACTGGCCATGCAGATTCCCGCCGCCATACAAACCGTGGGAACGCGTCGCATCAAACGCCACCACGCTGTCGCTGTCATTCAGCACATAGGTTTTCAGGGGTGCGTTTGCTTCGCCGCGACCGAGCGCAAGTCCCGACTCGACCAGTTGATGCAGGTGATACGTGTAGTGGCGCTGCCCATTTAACGCATTGAAAAGGATGACTCCGCCAGACCAGCTCTCGCCCATCGTTCCCCATTCACCAGAACCCCAGATGTCGTTGATGTAGGGATTGAAATCCTGATCGTTCGAGTAGCCGTCTGGATCAATCTTCCAGCCAGTGACCACAACTTTTTGTCCGTTGCCAGCGAGATCGGCAACCATCGGGCTGGAGATTTCGGATGAGAACACAGCAGATCCCGGCAATCGCGGAGACTGAATTCCGCTCGCCAGGTGGAAGCAGTTCGTATCCACCATGAACCCGCTGTCGGGAACATAGTTGCCGGCGTTCACGGGCGCGGACCAGAGCACGGATCCATTGCTCCGCAACGCCACCACGTTCGCACCGCTCGTGAAAAGGATTTCATCACGTGAATCGCCCTCGAGATTATAAAGCGTGGGGGAGACATTGATGGCATCGGGCCCCGCAAATGGAAAGCCAGCCAGGCGGGTTCCGTCTGGATTGAACGCATC
This sequence comes from Verrucomicrobiia bacterium, assembly GCA_035629175.1. Lineage (NCBI taxonomy): Bacteria > Pseudomonadati > Verrucomicrobiota > Verrucomicrobiia > Verrucomicrobiia bacterium. Next base: position 63,328 of record DASPIL010000037.1, read on the forward strand.
CAGATACCACGCGCCATTGGAATTCCGATACGGAACAACCAATTCAAGCGCGACATCTGCATCGAGTTGTCCGACCGCAAGCGTGCCCATGTGCCAGCCCGCATCGCCCGCCTGGAACGACGCGAGTTCCTGGACAGCACCCCGCAGCGGCGTGATGGAGAACAGGCTGACGACACACATCACAGCCACATCAATGATTCCGCGCTGCTTCCGTCTGCTGTATAGATTGCGCCCTGCTTCGACCGATTGATTCCGTCTAAACATGAATCCCGCAACTTGCATTCATGTGCAGAAGATGGGATGGGAATCAGTCTGACTCTGATGTCGGTGTTTGGACTACAGGGACCCCATTCCCTGCGATCACCCGCGAACGCGGCGCGGGTTTTCAGACCTGCCGTATGGCCGTGCTTTCAGGCCGGCAAAGCGTCACCGCAGGCAGGTAAGCAAACCTGTCCACCCTCGCAGTAGCTGCTACGGAGGACGGGCGATACAGCAGACTCGGAGGTCCGCGCCACGGATTTGCAGCGCCCTTATTGCTGCCGCGCGCGGTAGAATCGGAGCGGAATGTCGATTGACTCGTCGTCAACGAGGTTCGTCGTGGTGCCGGAAAGCGTGTTCGTGCTGATGGCGTTCCAGCTCTCCAGAAGGTTCGTTGCCGCCTCGAGCACATAAGTCGATCCCAAATGGCCCTGCAGTTGCAATTCGAGCGGGAAGATTCCGGGTTCAGAAACCACCTGCAACGACGGCGGCTCAACAGGAAGCACGACCGTGTCGAGGGCATGGACCGTGACATTCTGGTTTTCCAAACCAGGCGCGGAAACTTCCAGTTGCGCAAGATCGGATTCCGAATCGGCATCGGCGTCCGCCCGCACGTACACCGGCTGTGGAACGTTCCAGTTTGTTGGCGAGAACGTGAGCGACGCTCCCTCCATCACGTCAACGTCAGCATCACCGCTGGCCCGCGCGATCGACACCACGACATCTTCGGCGGGCGCCGCCGCTAACCGCACGGAAATTGCCGAGATCCCATCTTCGGCCATGCGGACGATGGTGGGCGTGACGATGAGCTGCTGAGTTGTGAAGTTTGTGAAGGCGGCGCGGCGCAGCCCTCCCGCATGATTGCCGTAATACAGCGCGCCATCCGGACCAATCGCAATGTCGATCTGCTGCGACGAACCCGTGATGAAATAGTCAACGCTGCGCACGCCATTCGTGGAATCGAGGACGGCTCGCATGATGCGGCCCGAATTCAGGTCGCCGTAAAAGAAATTCTGCCGGTATTCGAGCGGCACTGCGGTGCTGTCATAAAAAGCGCCGCCCGTGACACAACCGCCCTGGCTCAACGTCTGTGCCGATCCGCTGCCGCTCGCGACGTCGGATCCGAATTGCTCTGCGGTGAATACATTCGAGGCCGGCGTCGATGCAACGTAAACGAATCCCGTTAAGCTGGTGTTTCCGACGCCCGTAATGTTCAGGCGTTCTCCCTGCCGAAAACCGTGCGATCCCACTGTCGTAAAGGTTGCGATGTTGTTCGTCCTCACGGCGCCCGTTCCAGGGACAAGATTGCGCGTATCGGTTCCGTTGGTTCGATATTTTATTTTCGGAACGATGTAGCCCGGAGGCTGGTTGTTTTCATAATCGTTCCACCCTGCGTGGCCGCCTGCGTGAACCTGAAAAATCTGCTCGTATGAAGTGCCCACGCAATTGACCCAAAGGTCGCCGGTTGCCGGCTGAAATGTCAGCGTGAAGGGATTGCGAAATCCGCGGGCCCAGATGAAATCGTTGTTGCCGCCGGGGCCGTCAACAAACGGATTATCATCGGGAATCGATCCATCCAGATTGGCTCGTCCCACCTTTGCGGCAAGCGACGTAAGATTGGCATCAACGCCTGACCCGTTTCCGAGGTCGCCAATCGACCAGTAAAGTTTTCCATCAGCCCCGATCCCGACGCCACCTCCATCGTGGTTGCCACCGAGGGTCGGAAGGTTCGGAACGATGACGGTTTTGTTTGTGCCGATATCACCCACGGCGGTATAGCGGATGATCTGCTGTTCCGAAGCGGAAACGGTCACGAAAAAATAGACGTAGCCATTCACCACAAAATTTGGATCGAAACAGAAGCCGATGAGCCCGCATTCGCCGCCTGTGTAAATCGGGGAGATCGTAGCAAACGGTGTTGGAGCAAGTGTTCCGTTCTTGATGATGCGAACGCTTCCGCCCTTGTGCGTGAGAAACAGGCGGTTGGATCCGTCCGGCGCCCACGCCATCCCGGTGAGCTGCGACGGAATCGCGGCGAAAGCCGTGTCCTGGAAGTTGGTGTCGAGAATGGCCGCGCGCGCGGGCGTGGCAATCAGCAGTGCAAGACAAAGCGCGGCGCGCATGAATTTCATATTCAGTCGACCACGAGTTTGACGCTGTTGTCGCCGCGCAGTGCCTTTGAGTAAGGGCACGTCTGATGCGCCTGCTGCATGATCCGTTCGGCCTGCGCGCGGTCGATTCCAGGGAGCTGCCCGTGCAGTTCGACACCCAGGCGGTATCCGCCCTGATCGTCCTCCTGCAGACTGACGAGCGCGCGAACGACGGAATCCTTGACGGTCGAGCCCAGTTTCTTGGCGGCATTGATAAGGGCGCCGTGGTAGCAGGCGGAATAGGCGGCAGCGAAGAGCAATTCAGGGTTGGGTCCGCGCTTCTCGGCGCCGGCTTCGAGCGGGTTGCCGAGGGTGACATCGAGCAGGCCATCAGGATTTTGGACCGTGCCTGAACGACCGCCGCGGGATATGGCTTCAGCAGTAAACAGAGTTTTCATAAAAGGATAAGGGAACGGCCGGACGGCCAGCCGGAGCCCGGATTCTGGGATTCCAGCATATGAAAATACAGGAGGTAAAGAACCCAGCAACCGGGGAGCGCGGCGATGAAGAAAAGAACCTGCTGTTTATGTGGGTGGCTCCTCCCCCGGCCGCCTCCTCCGGCTTCGCTTGGAAGAGGGCGAGTTTAAAATCAACCAATTCGATCACACACTTTTAATTGCGCCCAGCGCTGCGCTGCATTCATTTCCAGGTTGCATTTGGCGGCGGCCCTGCTTGGGTATGGCCATGATTCCCTCCAGCGTCGCGTGCAGAATCCTTCTCTGCGCGGTTCTTACAGGCACATCCGCGCAGGCCGATGCCGCCGCGCCCCAGGAAATGGCCGGGGCCGCAGTCCGCTTCCTCGACGCGCTTTCGCCGGAGCAGCGTGATAAGGCGTGCTTCGACTTCAAAGGCGAGGAGCGTTTCAACTGGGACTTCGTGCCGCGCGGACGCAAGGGCATACCGTTCCGCGAAATGAACACGCAACAGCAACAGCTTGGCCGCGCACTCCTCCGCAGCGGCCTGAGCCAGCAGGGTTACACCAAGGCCACCAATATCATCACGGTCATCGAACAGGTGTTGCGCGAGATGGAGAATCAATCCGCGCGCCGGGATCCAGGACTTTACTGCGTCACCGTGTTCGGGTCGCCAACGAACGCAGCCTGGGGGTGGCGCGTCGAAGGACATCATCTGTCGCTCAACTTCACCGTTGCGAGCAATCAGGTCCTTGCGTTCAGCCCTTCCTTTTTTGGCTCAAATCCAGCTGAGGTTCCGCACGGGCCGCACAAGGGATTCCGAACCTTCGCCGCAGAGGAGGATCTTGGGCGCGAACTGGCTATGTCGTTTACGCCTGATCAGCGCAAACGGGCTGTCATTTCAGCAACCGCACCGCGTGAAATCCTGACGGGAAGTTCCCGCAAGGCGAGTCCCCTCGAACCTCTGGGCATTGCCCATGCCGAACTCACCAGCGAGCAGCGGCAGCTGCTGGAGAAATTGCTGCGGGAGTATGTTTATCGCTTCAAGGAGGAAATCGCGGACAAGGAATGGGCAAGGATTCGGGCTGCAGATTTGAGCAAACTGCATTTCGCATGGGCAGGCCCGTTCGAAAAAGGGCAGGGGCATTACTATCGAATCCAAGGGACAGACTTTCTCGTTGAATACGACAACACGCAAAACCAGGCGAATCACATCCACACGGTATGGCGCGATTTTGACAACGATTTCGGCCTCGACCTTCTGCGCCAGCATTACGAGCACGGCGGGCATTCGCACTAGTGGGAACGATTCAGTTGGACATCGGGGCGAAACCACTCATCGGACACAGCGCGCAGAGCCGCAACCAAAGCGGGAAAGGGGGAACGGGTTTACGCGAATTACGCGACTAAGCTTAGACTGCATCTTCCTCCCCTCGCCTGCGACGCAGGAGCGGGAGAGGGGCCGGGGGAGAGGGTGCTCTGATTCATTCTGCAGCGTGACGTCATTTTCCGGCTTAAACGCTCCTCCTCTCCCCAGCCCTCTCCTCCGCTCCGAGCGGAAGAGAGGGAGTTGAGAATGAGCCTGCAGTAGTAAGCATCTGGGCTCGTTCAGGCTACACATTCCCCCCTCGCCTGCGACGCAGGAGCGGGAGAGGGGCCGGGGGAGAGGGCGCTCTGATCCATTCTGCAGCGTGAGGTCATTTTCAGGTTTAAACGCTCCTCCTCTCCCCAGCCCTCTCCTCCGCTCCGAGCGGAAGAGAGGGAGTTGGAATGAGCCTGCAGTAGTAAGCATCTGGGCTCGTTCAGGCTACACATCCCCCCCTCGCCTGCGACGCAGGAGCGGGAGAGGGGCCGGGGGAGAGGGTGCTCTGATCCATTCTGCACCGTGAGGTCATTTTCAGGTTTAAACGCTCCTCCTCTCCCCAGCCCTCTCCTCCGCTCCGAGCGGAAGAGAGGGAGTTGGGAATGGAGCTGAGCCTGGCGACTCACACATCTGTTCCGATACATCAACAACGGCTTTGCTGATTCGGGTGAATTCGTGTTTTTGCGCCCACCGGCTTCAACTGAGTCGTTCCGGCTTAGCTGCTCGAGACGCTGCACCTTTACTCGCCTGGTCCAATTCCAAAGAAGGCGCGGACGAATTGTCCGCGCCTTCGTAGTAGATCGTGTTTGCTGCGCTGTGACTACGGCGTTGCGATTCGGTAGAAGCGCTCGCCGCTTGTGGCCGGTGAATTGGTGTAAGAGGTTGAACCCGCCAACCCAGGAACAGTCGCATTTGTCGTCCAGGTCGGCGACGTCAACGATTCCGTCGAGAGGATCGAATAGTTTCTGCCGGCAACCGATTCCCAGGTCAGTTTAACATTTCCCGGTGCCAGCACTTGAATGCTCGTGATCCGGAATGGCGCCAATACCACCGCCGCTTCCTCAACCTCAACCTTGAATTGAGTGACAAGGAAACTGTCGGCGGTCGTCGCCTGGTTGTTCGGACGAATCCCAAACGCATCAAAGCGGGTGTAAGCAAAGTTCGTGTCCGTCACGGTATGGGAGAAATCCAAGGCGCCTCCCACAATGCGCACCGTAAAGTCAACCGCGTTGACGGCTTTGCGGGTGACGGAGAGTTCGATCGTATATTCAACCCCATTTTCGAAGGCGGGATCTCCGTTGAATTCGCCGTTCGCCGGCCCGCTTCCAAGCGAGACGTAATTCGCCGTTGTTCCCATCAGATCACTCGCACCGAGATTATTGCGCACGTAGAGCGAGACGGGAGTATCGGTATTGAATGCGGTTCCGAAGTTCACCGTGACCATGTATCCGCGAACGCCAGTTCCGTTACCCGCACTGCCGCCAAAGCCGTCGGCTGTGACGCGCGTGCCGCCATCCGCGTAATCGAAAACACCGAATCGCATGCTGTTTCCACCATTGGCCACGACATTGTTCGGCGTGAAAACCCACGTCGCCTTCAAGGCACGGCCGACATCCAGATGCACGGGCTGCGCGAGGTCTTCTGTGAAGTAACCAAGCCACAACGCAGAGCCAGTCGGAGGAGTCGCAGTCATGCCGGCACCGCTTCCGGAATCGAGCCCCGATGTTCCGTACCAAACGGAATTGCTGATGGCGACCGGGGGATCCTGATGCACGAAGTCGGCGAACCGATCATCAACAACAACGCCGACCGCCGTCGGCACGGCAGCCTGAACGGTAAGATTCGCCACGCTTGACGTGATGGAGGAGCTGTTGCAGGCCACTGAGGCGATTGCCCGGTATTGTGCGCCGTTGTTCTGCAATGTCAGGATCGGCGTGGTGTAGAGCTCGTTCGTGGCTCCAGCGATGTTATCCCAGTTCGATCCGCTATTGGTGCTGATCTGCCATTGAATTGTGGGGAGCGTGCCTGTTGGAACAATTCGGAAGCTCGCCGAAACGCCCTCAGAAACGTCGGCACTCACCGCGTCGGTCAGAATTCCAACGCCCGTGCACACCGTGCCTGTGGGCGTCACGTCAGCCCACGATGTTCCGACGCGAATTTCGTCCAGGAACAAGCTCGCGACCACTTCAGTTCCGATATGATAAATGTAAAACGATGACAACGACTCTACGTCGAACCCGGAGGTCGTGGCCAGGGTAGGGGACGGGATTTCGTTTTCAGGGATGTTCAACGCAGTGGGATCAACCCACAACGCGACTTCGTCTTCGGCTTCCGGGTCCCAGGTGTATCGCAACACGACGAGGTGTGTCCCGGGACTGAGCGGTGTTTCGCTTTCAATCCCGATGCCGGCGTTTGAGCTTTTGCTGATCGCCAGAGTGTTGTTCGAGGTAAGCCAGACACCAGCCATCGAAGTGCTGCCATTCCCTGTGGTGGCGTTGTCCAGTTTGGCGAAGAGGCGATTCTCGCCAGAGGCGGGGATTTCCAATGCCTGGACCAGGAACGATGCGTACAGCGTTCCCGAGCTTTGGGTGGTGAATACAAATCCGCGACTCCGAGTCGCGCTGGTGTTATTCGTGCGGATGTACAAGCCCGTGGTCGGAACGGGATTGGTGGCAAGATTCGGATATGTCAGAGCCGCCGGACCGCCGACAATCACAGCGCTTCCACCGCCGGCTGAATTGCCAATCGTCCAAACGGACGCCGAACCGCCGTTGCCCAGCCGCTTCGCCGGGAAATTGGAACCGCCGGCCGGTACGGCGACGGTTTCATCAACGGGAGCGTTTGTATAGGAAGCCGGAAAGGGCTCGTAAAAAGGAAGCGGGAATTGGGCTTCCGCGTTGTGGCTCCCGAAAACCGCAGCGAGGCCAGTGAGGCCAAGAATTAAACTTCTCATTGTGTTCGCATTCATAATGCAGGTCTGAGCTTCCAGTCGTGGTTACCTTCCTCGCCGCACGCATTCGCCGTCGCGGTCTGCGCTGCGACATGGAAATTGATGGTTGAATGGTGACTATCCTTCCTGCCGCTCTGTTTGACCACTTCTCATTCTGCGAAGGATATTGAAAATCATGCAAACGAGCGGTGTCCGCGTCCCGTCCCTCAACGCTCAATCCTTTCGAGCGTCGCATGGCGACAGATACAAACCGGCAGGGTGTTTTCGATCTTCGATTTCAGGGCGCGGCAAACGCCCGATAAAACCGCGGCGTAACTTCGGACGGATCCGCGTCGTTGATCGGGATCGCGGTCGGCGTCACAGAATTTGTGCTGATCGATGTCCAATGGGAAAGGTCGCTGATGGAACGTTGAACCACGATGTTGGTGGCTTCTCCGCCGCGAACGTCGAATTGGAACGCGCCAGGCGATGTTCGCATCGAGGAAACGACGATTCCCGGCGCGGCATCGAACGCGGCCAGATACGATATCGGGCTTCCGCCCACGGAAAGGAAGTTCCCGCCCGTGACGAGCAGATTGTCACCGAGTGCCATCGAGCGAACCGCGGCTCCGAATCGCGGGTTCCATGATCCTGCCTGGCCGCTCAAGCCTCCGTCATACAGCGTCACACTCCCGCTATTCGTTCGAAACGCGCCGCCCAGGCCATTGAATGTTCCGCCGACATACAACGCTGAGGTGCCGCGCAGCAATGCGTATACGCGGGTCGCAGCGACAGAACCTGCGTCAGGATTCCAGGAAAGAATGCCCAGTCCGGAACCGCGCTCCACCGCGGCGATGCGATTGCGCAGGATCGAACCGATGCTTGAGAACGCTCCTCCCGCATAAACAACATCGCCTGAAACAACAAGGTTCGAGACGCCGCCGTTTGGATTCGGGCTCCAGGCTTCGACTGCGGCGTCAATCATGGACAACGCTGCAAGATTTGTGCGGAACGCGCCATTGACCGTGGAAAAGTCGCCGCCTATGACAAGCGAATCGCCGTCGACGACCAATCGGGAAACCGCGCCCGCCGTCGAAGTTCGGAAAACCGGTGGATTCCAGGAAGTTGGCTGGCCATTTGCCAGTTGCACCGCGAACAGGTTTGTGCGCGGTTGCGCGCCAACATTCGTTGTGTTGATGCCGCCAACGAACAACACGTCTTCAGTGATCGCCATATCGAGCACGGCCACGCCAGCCCGCCCGCGAACGTCCGGGTTCCATGCGCTGGCCAAGCCGGTTTGGGTCGAGATCGCTGCCAGGCGATTCCTGGGCTGCCCGCCAATATTGGTGAATGAACCGCCAGCATAAAGGGTCTCGCCAGCCGCGATCAGCGCTAAGACGCTTCCGTTTGCGTTTGGATTCCACGCCGTGGCTTCACCGGAATTATTGTCGATTGCAGCAATGTTGTTTCGAACCGCGCCGCCGATGCTTGCAAACGATCCGCCAACGAACACCTCATCGCCCGCCAATCGCATCTCAAAAACGCTTGCGGGGATCCCCTGGTCGAGATCCGACGCGGCGGGTGCCCAGGGCAGGGCCGCTCCGGAAGTAACGTCCAACGCGGCGGAATATTGCCGGCTTGCGCCACCGATCTGGGTGAACCCACCGCCTGCGTAAAGAACGTTCCCGGAAAGGATCAGCGTGTTCACGTTTGTGTTAGGGAGGGCATCCCACGCCGTGGGAAGTCCTGTGGTGAGATCAATCGCGGCCAGTGAAGCTCGGCCCAACCCGCTGACCGTCGTGAAGTTTCCGCCTGCGTAAAGCACGCCTGCGCCGACAACGATGTTGCTGACGCCGCCGCCCAGGATGTTTGGGTTCCACGGCAGCGCGGTGTCACTGTTTGCGCTCAGCGCGGCGATCCGATTTCGCGGTTGGCCGCCAATTGTGGTGAAGCCGCCGCCCGCGTAAATCGTGTCGCCGCTGACCGCGATCGTCGCCACGACGTGGCTGGAACCCGGATTCCATGCAGTGGCGCGGCCTGTTTCAAGATCCACTTCCGCGATGCGCGTGCGGTTCGAACTGCCGATCGTGGTGAAGTTGCCGCCGACGTAAAGGGTGTTCAAGGTGGGTTTCAGCGCGAACGTATTGACGAACTGACTTGCATTGGGGTCCCACGCTGTAGGCTCCCCAGTAGCGAGATCGATGGCCCCGATCCGATTGCGGATGATCCCGCCAAGGCGCGTGAAATTTCCGCCGACGTACAAGACTCCGTTATGAACCAGCAAAACCCGGCATTGGCCGTTTGGGTTTGGGCTCCATGAGGGATTCACGACGTTGTCGGCACGCACGTGGGCGAGGTTGGTGCGCACGGTCCCGCCAATATTCGTAAACGAACCTCCGACAAACCAGCCTCCCGAGCCATCGGGAACGGCTGCGAGAACGGAGCCTTCGATTTTTGGGAAACCACGTTTCGCCTGGCCTGTCGCAACACTGATCACGCCTGCACCGCCGGAATCGGGACCGACGTAAGAGAACGCGCCTCCCACGTAAGTTGTGGCGTTCGTGATGACAATCGCCTGAACCGGTCCATCGAGCCGCCAGAAACGCGTGAGCGGTACATCAGAGGGTTGCGCAAGGGCTGGCAACTGAAACAACACATGCAGCGATGCAAAAATCAATATGACCGCGACACGGCACACCAGGGGCAGGGTGATGGGATTGGGATTCATAAGCTGTTGGACGTTGGTTGGTAATTGTCCGTTGCCTAGCCGAGTGGGATGAACGCTTCTACCCCGGCGTCCATGGAATGTAAAGGGATTGTTCCGGAAAATCCCCGATGCGAGCGTGCTTAAAGATGGGGTGGGATTCCGCGCATCAGACGTTTGGGAATCCTGAAGGATTGTAAGTCGGATCTGCTGTGGCTTAAATTCGGTTTTTGTGTTCTGCGTACTGCTATCCCACAACTTTTGTTTTTTTGGCAACATCTCAGGCTGTGATCTTCGTAAGCTTCAACATCAGTGTCTCGAGCAGCTAAGCCGGAACGATTCAGTTGAAGCCGCGGACGCAAAACTACGTATGGACCTACGTATGGACACGAACTCACACGAATGAGCACAGCCCGCGCTGATGTAATCGGGACAGATCTGTGAGTCGCCAGGCTCAGCTCCATTCTCAACTCCCTCTCTTCCGCTCGGAGCGGAGGAGAGGGCTGGGGAGAGGAGGAGCGTTTAAACCGGAAAATGACATCACGCTGTAGAATGGATCAGAGCACCCTCTCCCCCGGCCCCTCTCCCGCTCCTGCGTCGCAGGCGAGGGGAGGAATGTGTAGCCTGAACGAGCCCAGATGCTTACTACTGCAGGCTCATTCTCAACTCCCTCTCTTCCGCTCGGAGCGGAGGAGAGGGCTGGGGAGAGGAGGAGCGTTTAAACCGGAAAAGACATCACGCTGTAGAATGGATCAGAGCACCCTCTCCCCCGGCCCCTCTCCCGCTCCTGCGTCGCAGGCGAGGGGAGGAAGATGGAGTCAAGCTAAGAACGCTGTGTCTTTCGTGGATAAGCTCAGGAGCCTTCTTTGCGCGAAGTGGTCGTGATTGAACTTGGTCCGGCGATAATCCTACGCGTTCTGATTTCGCACGTGGACCGCGCGGGAGACGGGCACACTCGGTGAACGTGCTCGTGCGTTGACTTGACGCCAAAACGCAGCCCGTTACTGTTTCGAACCGAACTACCGGCCGGTCTCGTGCCTGCCGGACAATTTTTTTATGAACGAAGCACACAATCTCTTTGGGACATTGCAGAAGTTTGACTCGGGCGGGGGAAAACAAGGCGCCTTTTATTCGCTGCCTCAATTGGAGAAAGCCGGCGTTGGACCCGTGTCGCGCCTCCCCGTTTCAATCCGCCTCGTCCTCGAATCCGTGCTCCGCAACTGTGATGGCAAACGCGTCCAGGAACCCGCTGTGCGCGCCCTCGCCAATTGGAAGCCTGTCGCCGAACGCACGGAGGAAATCCCATTTGTGGTTGCCCGCATCGTTCTCCAGGATTTCACAGGCGTTCCGCTCCTGGTGGATTTGGCCGCGATGCGATCCGCCGTCGCGCGGCTCGGCAAGAATCCCAAAATCATCGAGCCGCTGGTTCCCGTCGATCTCGTCGTCGATCATTCCGTTCAGGTGGACTTCGCCGGCACAGTTGATGCGCTTCGCAAGAACCTGGATCTTGAATTCCAGCGGAATCGCGAGCGTTACCAATTCCTGAAATGGGGAATGCAGGCTTTCAACACGTTCAAGGTCGTGCCGCCGGGAATTGGCATTGTTCACCAGGTGAACCTGGAATACCTCGCCAAGGGGATTCTCGAGGCCAACGGAGTTTTCTACCCTGACACGCTCGTCGGAACTGATTCGCACACGACGATGATCAACGGTCTGGGAATCGTGGGTTGGGGCGTGGGTGGGATCGAGGCGGAAGCGGGAATGCTGGGCCAGCCGGTTTATTTTCTGACGCCGGATGTCGTGGGCGTGCACCTGACAGGCGCTCTTCGCGAAGGTGTCACCGCCACGGATCTCGCGCTCACCATTACGCAGCTGCTGCGAAAGACAAAAGTAGTGGGCAAGTTCGTCGAATTCTTCGGACCCGGCGCGCGCGCGCTGCCCGTTGTGGATCGCGCCACGATTGCGAACATGGCGCCCGAATACGGCGCAACGATGGGCTTCTTTCCCATTGATGAAGAATGTGTTCACTACCTGCGCGCGACGGGCCGCACCGAGGAAGCCTGCCGCGCTTACGAGAATTTTTATCGGGCGCAGGGATTGTGGGGCATGCCGCAGAAGGGTGATGTGGAATACTCGCAGGAAGTGGAACTCGACCTCGCAACCGTTGTCCCGAGCGTTGCCGGTCCCAAGCGGCCGCAGGATCGAATCGAGTTGCCGAAGTTAAAGGACGAGTTTGTGACGGCGTTCGGCAGGCCCGTCACGGAGAACGGTTTCGGCAAATCTCGGGGCGACCTCGACAAGTTTTTCCCTGTGTCGGCCCGCAGCACATCCAACCCGGGCGGCGGCGGCAGCCAGGAACCGGTGTCGACCACGAAGGCCGCGGCGAAAAACACGAATCCGCTGACGGAACTGGAAATGGCGAACAACCGTCCGACACCCGACGCAGTCCGGTCGAGCTTGCCCATCGAGGAAGGACAGATTCGACACGGCAGCGTGTTGATCGCGGCGATCACGAGCTGCACGAACACGAGTAATCCTTCAGTGATGCTTGCGGCGGGATTGCTTGCAAAGAAGGCAGTGGAGCGGGGGCTTCAAGTGAATCCGATGGTGAAGGCTTCGCTCGCGCCCGGATCGCGGGTGGTTACGGATTACCTGGAGAAGACGGGCCTTCAACCGTATCTCGACCAGCTCGGATTTAACCTTGTCGGCTATGGCTGCACGACGTGCATTGGAAACTCCGGACCGCTGCCAGCCCCGATCGATGATGCCATCAGCAAGCATGACATTGTGGCAGCGTCAGTCTTGTCGGGAAACCGCAACTTCGAGGCGCGCGTGCATCAGAACATCAAGGCGAACTTTTTGATGTCGCCACCGCTGGTGGTGGCGTTTGCGCTTGCAGGACGCATTGACATTGACCTGAGCCGCGACGCGATTGGCAACGGGAGCGACGGCTCGGCCGTTTATCTGAGGGACATCTGGCCGACGTTGCAGGAAGTGCGTGATCAAATGCAGGCAGCGCTGAAGCCTGAAGTGTTCCGCCAGTTGTATCGCGACTTTGCCGAGCAGAATCCCAAGTGGAACGAAATTCCCGCGAGCACTGGAGATGTGTATGCGTGGGATGACAAGAGCACCTACATCCAGGAACCGCCATTCTTCACGAGCTTCGGTTTGCAATGCGGCGAGATCAAGGAGATCAAGGCTGCGCGCGCATTGGGAATTTTTGGCGACAGCGTGACCACGGATCACATCTCGCCCGCGGGTTCGATCAAGAAATCTGCGCCGGCTGGGAAATACCTCCTGGAGCACGGCGTCTCAGCTGAGGATTTCAACAGTTACGGCTCGCGCCGGGGCAATGACCGGGTGATGACGCGCGGCACCTTTGCGAATGTGCGGATCAAGAACCTGATGGTTCCCGGGACCGAAGGCGGCGTGACGAAGTTCCAACCGACCGGTGAAGTGATGAGCATCTTCGATGCAGCGATGAAGTATGCGGATCACAACACGCCGTTGATCATTATTGCGGGCCAGGAATATGGCACCGGCAGTTCCCGCGATTGGGCTGCGAAGGGCACGGCGCTGCTGGGCGTGAAGGCTGTGGTTGCGCAGAGTTTTGAGCGCATCCATCGCTCCAACCTGGTCGGAATGGGCGTCCTGCCGCTGCAGTTCAAGGATGGGACCACGGCGCAAACGTTGAATCTCGATGGAACCGAAATCTTCGACCTGCTTGGGCTGGACAAAAACTTAAAACCGCAACAGGACCTCACGCTGCAGATCAAGCGCGCCAGCGGCCAGATTGATTGCGTGCCGGTTCGCTGCCGCATCGATACGCCGATTGAGATTGATTACTATCAGCACGGCGGAATTCTGCCGTTCGTGCTGCGGCAATTGATGGCAAAAGCCTAGAAGCGCGGCGTTCACGCCGCTTGAACGTTGGGACTTGGGGCGAAGGGAGCGCGGACAGCCTTGTCCGCACGTATTTTAGCGGCGTTGCTTCCGGCGGACAGGGCTGTCCGCGCTCCTGAGATGCGCTTCAGCAAGTTCCACCCGTCCCGCATGTTTGCCGTTGAAGCAGGCTGAAGCCTGCGGTCCGCAGCCCGGGGTGGGAGATTACCCGACGTCCCAAATGCCTTCAAATGGGCCGTTTTACTTGCTGTCACCCACAGCCCCGTTTAGCTTCGCCGCGTTCCCATGAGCGAGATTCTGGTTATTGGCCATCGAAATCCGGACACCGACGCAATCTGTTCGGCGATCGGCTACGCGGAATTCAAACGCCGCACGGGATCTCCCGAAGCCGTGGCCGCGCGATGCGGGGATACAAACGACCGAATCGACTTCGTCCTGAGCACGTTCGGCGTGCCGGCCCCGCGTTTCGTGGCCGACGTTTCGCCGAAGGTTTCCGATGTCATGCAGAGGCGCGTTTTGAGCGTGACCCCGGAAGCAACCGCGGCGCAGGCACTGCAGCTCATGGATGAACGCAGCATCCGCATCCTGCCCGTGCTCGATTCGCAGCAACATTGCCGCGGCCTCCTTTCACTCTTCAAGCTGAGCAAATTCCTGTTCCCCGCCGGAAATCGCCTCGTCGATTCGCGCCGTGTTTTTTCGTCATTGAAAAGTCTCACTTCGACGCTCGAAGGCGAATTGCTGGTTGGGTTCGATGCGGAACAGGAAGAGGATCTGATCATGTTCATCGGGGCCATGAGTGCCGAATCCTTCAAGGAACGCATAGAATCCTTCCTGCGCGAGAAACTGATCGTGGTGGTGGGCGACAGGCTGGACATCCAGGAAACTGCGATTCGTGAGGGCGTGCGGCTCGTGATCGTGACGGGCGGCCTCAAGGTGGAGAAGCGGCTGATCGAAGCGGCGCGGCGAAAACGCGTGAGCATTGTGCTCTCGCCGCATGACACGGCAACCACAGCGGCCCTGTCGCGCGCGGCAGTTTCCGTTCGGCACGTGTTGAATGAGGAATTTGTCTGTTTCCGGGAACACTCGCCGCTGGCATCCGTGCGCGACGAGGCGACATCGTCCGGCCATCAGATTTTCCCTGTCCTGGATGAAGAAGGGAGAACCATTGGCATTCTTTCCAAAACCGATTTTTTAAAGACGGTGAATCGCCGGTTGATCCTTGTCGATCACAACGAACTCTCGCAGGCGGTCCAGGGGGCCGATGAAGTGGAAATTCTCGAGATCATCGATCATCACCGCATCGGCGCACTCACAACGCAGCAGCCGATTCTTTTCCGCAACGAACCTGTAGGATCAACGAGCACGATCGTGGCGGATTGTTTTTTTCGGCAGGGCATTGAGATGCCGCGGGCGATAGCGGGACTGCTGCTGGCGGGTGTCGTGTCGGACACGCTGAACCTCACCTCGCCGACAACGACTCCGCGGGATCGTGAAATATTGCAGGAGCTCGAGAAGCTCGCGCAGGTGAACGCGCGTGAATTCACGGAGAAGCTGTTCGCGTCGGGATCGTTGCTGACGCTCAAGCCCGCGCCGCAGGCAATCACAACCGATTGCAAGGAATACCGCGAGGATGGCGTCACGTTCAGCGTGGCGCAGATCGAGGAAGTGGGTTTCGATCAATTCTGGCTGCGCAAGCAGGAACTTCTCGACGCGTTGGAAGCCTTTCGCGCGCAACGCGGCTATCACTTTTCCGCGCTCATGATCACGGACGTGACGACGCAGAATTCGATGTTGCTGGTCAAGGGCGACGAAGAGTTCGTGGATCGGATCAACTACCCGCACCGCGAGGAATCGATTTTCGAATTGAGGGATGTGGTCTCGCGCAAGAAGCAGCTCCTGCCTTATCTGACCCATTGCCTGCGACAGACCTCGGTCGCGAACCCAGTCAAGTAGCGCAGGTTTCTCCCGACGATTCGAGACTGTATCGCAGACGTCTTCGCCTGCTGGGCGTTACTCATCGCCACGACCAGGGTGACGCGCACGCGTTTTTTCGGATTGCACCCACTGCAGGACGTCACGATTCTCTTCAGGTGAAGAACTGTTCCCGGAAATTTGCTGCGGCTTTCATTTGGATCGTGGCGCTGCAGTGCATGGATGCTCACTCAGCCCAGCCGCCGTCGCCGCAGCGCGTGCAAAAGGCCAAGGGAATTTTTCAAGTGGGACGCATCGCCAATCCGCGGATTGATGAAAGCTCGGGTGTGGTGCCCGCCGCCAAGGCTGATCAATTCTGGACCCATAACGACGGCAAAGATTCCACTCTCTTTCTAATCAACGCCTCGGGCGAATCGCTCGCCCAGTTCACCGTCATTGCACCATCGGTCGGTGATTGGGAAGACATCGCGCGGGACGAGCAAGGGAATCTTTATCTTGCGGACGTGGGCAACAACTTTGCAGTCCGCAAGGAAGTGGCGGTGCATCGCTTTGCGGAACCCGTCGCCGGTGAAACTAACGGGTCCGTAAAGGCCGACAAATCATGGCGCCTGCGCTTTCCTGAGGCGGCATTCGATTGCGAGGCATTCTTCGTCTGGCGCGGTGACGGCTACCTTGTGTCGAAAGTTTTCAATGATCAACGCGCTGTGATCTATCGTTTTCCCCTCGAATCCACCAACACCACGATCACCCTTGAACGCGTGGTTGAGCTGCCTGTGACATCGCCAGTGACAGGTGCGGACTTGTCCGCGGACGGCGCCACGCTGGGCCTCGTGACGGGCAGTGGCTCGTACTTGTTCCGTGTCGCAGGCAATCTGAAGCGGGCAGGGGAGGTGCGGCCTCGGTTTGCAGGTTTTCGCGAGGGGCAGATCGAGGGATGCTGTTTTGTGCCGGAAGGATTGCTCGCCGTTTCGGAAAAGCGGCAGGTGTTTCTCTACACACCCGCCGCCTATCGCGACAAATAATTACAACCCGCTCAGCGCCTCGGCAACAAACTGAACGGCCAGGCTCACGGCTTCTCCCACAACTTCGCCGGCAATTTCGAACCCGGTGTCGGCGACAGCATCCCATCCGCTGGTGCTGTGATTGCTTTTCGATTGCACGATTTTTTCCCATTCGCCGAGATCAAGCCAAACGCCTCCGCATGCCCCGCAAATATCAATCTCCACCCCGCGATGACGCAGCGCGGCCATTGGCGAACGATCCACAGGACATTGCATCGTCGCGCCGGGTTTGGGTGCCGTCTTCGTCAATCCGAGCGCATTTTTCACGGCTGCAGCGGGAAGCCATAATCCGGAGCAACCGCTGCACTTTAATGATGAATGTCTATTTGTGGAAATCACTCCGAGGCGCGCTCCATCGCGGGGACACAGCGGGGGCGTCGACGGACGTGATAACACGTGAACGGAATGCAGAGGGGTTTTTGGTGACGCATTCATGGCCGAATGCTCGTCCCGGGCATTCAAAAGCGCGACTGGAAATCCGTGCCTGGATTATAGCCGCGGGTTTTGCCGGGCAGATCCACTTCCACGTTAAAGCGACCGGAGCTTTGATGTTTGTGGAGCAGGTCCGTGCCTGCCGGCTTGGAAGCCGGCGGTACAGCCCGTCCTCCGCCGCAGCCTGCTGCGGAGGGCAGGACAGGTTTGGAAACTGCGCTACGAGTTACACTCGGCCGAGAGGCCGCATCGGGCGGCCGACGCCTGGTTAGCGATATGACGCGCGATGGGCGCGTTGGGATTGTCGAGCATTTCGCGCAGCAGCTTTTGGAAGCAATCGGCCAGGGCTCGCGCTTCATCGCGCGTGAAGACCGCAACCTTGTATTCGAGGAACAGCGAAATGCGCTCCGGTTGTTCCGCAATGAAACACGACAAGTCAAACTGCGCGACAGGTGGAAACACCGGCTGAACGGTAACTTGAACGCCGCCCATCGTGACCTGCTCAAGGGAATCGATCGGCCCGAACCACGCCTGCAACAGGCGCGCGCGTTCGCCGCCAGACCTGGCAGCGAGCGCCTGCACCTTTTCAAATGGAACATCGGCGTTCGCGAACGCATCCGCGGTCGTGCTTCGAACGCGGTCCAGGAGCGAGCGCCAGGAATCGTTCGGCTCGATGCGCGAGCGGAGCGGCAGCATGTTTACGAAACAGCCCAGGAGCGGTTCGGTTTCGAAACGGCGACGTCCGGATTCGGGCGATCCCACAACGAAATCCGCAGCGCCACTGCACTGCGCCAGCAACACGCGATAAATCGTCTGGAGCGTGATAAAGCTTGTTACGTTGTTGCTGGCGTTGCATCGACGCAACTGCTGCAGCAACGAACCTTGGAGGACAATTTCCAAAACTTCACTGTCGGCGGCCGCGTCGTCAGGGCCGGATCGGGGAGCGCCGAGACTCAAAGGCTGCGGGACGGAGGCGAACTTCGTTTTCCAGAACGCACTTTGTGATTCGAGGGCAGCATCCGCAAGCCAGCGCTGTTGCCACGTTGCGTAATCCGCATATTGCACGCCCAGCTCTGGCAACGTGCTTTCCCGCCCCGCCGTGATATCCGAATACAAGGATGCGAATTCCTGGTTGAAGACGCCGAGCGACCATGCATCGGTCACAATCTGATGCCACGCGAGCAGCAGGAGATGATGATCCTCTCCCAGGCGAACGAGCTTCGCGCGCATCAGCGGCCCGCCTGCGAGATCGAACGGGCGGGAGATTTCGATCGACATCAAATTGGAGATAACACGCGATTGCTCCGGCTCGGGCAGGTGCGAAAGATCGTGCCGTGGCAATGGAACCTGCATCTCGGGCAGCACCGCCTGCACGGGAATGGAATCCATGGCATACACCGTCCGCAGAATTTCATGGCGTTGAACAATCTGGCGCAGCGCCGCTTCCACAGCCGGAACATCGAGACTGCCCTTGAGCCTGAATGCGCGCCCGATGTTGTAAAGCGACGTTCCCGGATCAATCTGATCGGCAAGCCAGAGCCGCAATTGCGAATACGAAAGCGGAAGAATCGCGGTGCGTGGCGCGGGGTGAATGGGCGGGGGCGCATCCGCATCGGGCTCCTTCGATTGATGCGCGGCTATCCATGCCGCCATGCCGGAAATGGTGCCTTCCTCGCCAAACAATCGGTGCAGCGGGAAATCGATCCGCCACTGCTCGCGAATCCTCGAAGCGATTCGGGTGGCCTTCAGTGAGTCCCCACCGACCTCAAAGATATGCGCTGTGGCGGGCAGATTGGCTCGGTTCAACACCTCTTCCCAGATGCGAGCCACCGCGGCCTGCACGGAATTGGCGGCAGGGATCGCTGACACCGTTGTTGCTTCCTCCAGCGGCTTCAGGACCTCGGCAAAGCTTCCCGCCTCCAAAGCCTTCTTGAGGTGCGTGCGTTGAATTTTGCCGCTGGTGGTTTTTGGAAAGGTTTCGCGAGTCAAGGGCACAACAAACCCGGGAGTAATGCCAAGAGTTGCAGTGACGCGCCTGCGAATGGATTGGGCGAGTGCCTTGACGTCTGCCGCGGCGGCGGGCACAAAAAAGACCGCCAGTGTTTCCGTGCCGGTTTCCGGATCGCTTGTTCCGCACGTTGCGGCGTAAGTGGGCTCGACGCCAGGAATGCTGTTCACCACATCCTCGACCTCGTAGCAGTAATATTTCGCTCCGCGGATGATGATCATTTCCTTCTCGCGGCCTGTCAGGAAGAGTTCCCGATCCGCAATGAATCCGAGGTCGCCGGTGTTAAACCAGTCATCACCAACAAATGCCTCCTCGTTCGCTGCGGGATTGTGATAGTAGCCCGGCGTCACTACGGGCCCCTTGATTTGAAGGCGTCCAATCTGGTTTTCACGGAGCGCTTCATTCTTCTCGTTCGCAATGCGCATCGCGATGCCAGGCGTGACGGTTCCCAGGCTCACGAACTCGACGCTGTCGCCCGATTCGCTCAGCGTTTCCTGCAGATCCCCGCTCAATGAAGTTTTCGCATAGCGGCGGGCGCCGCTCATTACGCCGAAACTGTTCGCGTAGGTCATGCACGTGCAGACTTCAGCCATTCCGAAAGCCGGTTGCATGGCCGATTCACGCACACCGAATGGGGCCGTTGCTTTCAGAAATTCGCGCACCACAGGCATTGTGACCTGCTCGCCCGCGTTCATGAAGAAGCGCACCGACGATAGATCCCAGCAACGATTCGTCACCCGCGCCAATTGATCGCTGATGAGTTTAAATCCGAAATTCGGCGCCCAGGTATGCGTCGCGCGAAAACGGTCGAGCAGATCGAGCCAGCGAAGCGGCTCTCCGAGAACCAGGCTGGCAGGTGCGTGAACCTGCTGGCATCCGAGATAGGTGTCTTTCAGGTGAAACGTCAGGATCGGCACCACGTGATCGAATGGCAGCCAGTTTACCGTGATATCATCCGTTGAATAACGGTTGAATGCGGCGGAGGAATGAATGTGCGCGATAATGCTCGAGTGCTTCTCCTGAATGCATTTCGGAACGCCTGTGCTGCCCGACGAAAGCTGGATGAACGCGATGTCATCCGGCTTCACCGCGTGGGGCGTGGCTTCCGCGTCGCACCGCACCAACTGCTGCACGCTGAAGGTTCGCATGCCTGGCATCGATGCTATTGCCGCAAGTCCCTGGACCTCCGGCTTCAAGCGTTCTGTTGTGATGATGACTGGCTGATCGAGCAATTGCCAGGCGTTGGCGAGCTTGTCCACCACGCCGTTGCGCTGCGTGTAAGTCGGCGCGATGGCGACCGTTGTCGGGACAATGCCGCCGAGCACGCACCCCCAGAACGTTGGGAAATGGTCCTCAAGGGAATCAACCTGCAGCAGCGCCCGGGATCCGGGTTTCAGCCCTTCGCGCTGCAACCCCGCCAGAATTCGCCGGGCTCGCTGCAGGATTTCGCGATACGAGACAAATGTCGATTTGCCCTGTGCGTCGACAAAATGAATGCCCTTGTTGGGAAAGCGGGTGGCCGTATTAGTCAAGGCGTTGGTAAGGGTCGTTGGCGCTTGAGGATCAATGACCAGGGGCGTGCCTTCGACGTGTGCCAGCCGGGATGTTGTCCTTGATGGGAAGCAACTCGGAGCGACAGTTTCAATTTGCATAAGGGTCTGGAAACACAGCGAAACCATTTTGCTCCCACGGGGTGGATTGGGAATCAGGTGTGAACCCCAACGGGGCGGGTGGTGGTCGTTTTGGCACGAGGACATCTGCCACGCAGCGCCGGTTTCCAATCTAACTGCAAGTCGGCGCTCCGGAGGCTCTGCTTGAGATGCTTAGCACCGAGCGACCTCTGGGCGAAAATGAAGAATGCCACGCTGATAATCATCGCGCCGCCATTCCAGGAACGGAGGAGGCAAACCCTTGTTGCGTTTCCGCCAGCAGGTCAGAAATTCCGTCTCCAGTTGGCCCAAAGCTTTCACGCCCCGCTTCGCCAGCGCACTCGCTGCTCGACGGTCATCCCGCGCCCGCGCCTGTTGCCACTGCATGTAGCGACACGATTCAGCTGCCATGCGCGCTGCGAGATCCAGTTCAACTCCCAAAACCTTGCCGCTGGATGTCGAGGGTCGCGCACGGTTCAGAAGCTTTCGCTGAACTTCTATTTCGTTCAAGGCGGCTGCGATGCGGGAGCCCGGGATTCGCGCGTAGTATTTCAAACCGTTGCGGCAAAAAAGTTCGCGCTGATCAGGCAGGGGTGCTGCGAGCGTTGCGCCCAACGGCGTCGCGTTCGGTTCAACGTAGCCGAGTTTCCGGTGTGCCAGCCCTAACGCGGTTGCGGCCGTCGCAGCGAGGTGTGTTGGATCGTGGAACACATCGCGGCTCAGCACGGGGACCATGAGACGCTGATCATGCTTCTTTCCACACCAGGCAAGACTCGCGCCGGCGAGGTAAGGAACAAAGCTCACCGCAAGGGGTTGTGGATGCCCGCCGTCGCCCCAGTCCGTGATCAAATAGCCGCCCGCCCCGTGACGCATTCCGGCAGCCGCGGCGGCGCGAAGGTTCGCAAAGGCGTTGTCGTGACGCCCGATCAATGTCATCCAGGTCGATGTCCCCGGGCAGACATAGAACGGAATCTTTGCGCGCCGAAACTGAGCCGCTTCGCGTTGGAATGGATGATCGGCCTCGTATCCCCAGTTGAGGGCAATGGCGTTGCGCGGCAACTCGCGGATGAGCTTCGGATACTTGAGGATGATGTCGCCCCAGAACATCATCGCAAGCCCGCGCCTCGTAACCTCCCGATGAACGCTTTTCAGGAAATCCAGGTAAACGCGGCCTTTGCCGACTTTCTCACATGAACTGCGGCTCTGGCCGAGCCCAAGGTCCCAGGTTTCGTCGCACCCCACGTTGAAGCGATCGCTGGAAAAATTCGGCAGCAACTCGTCGTATAGACTTCGGAGAAAGGGCAGCGTGCCTGGATTCCGCGGAGCGAGCGTTGACGGATATCGCAGGAACCCGCCCCCTGTCGCCTCATACGGTTCGCTCACTTCAGCGAGATGCCGGAGCGGCGGAAATGCGAGGAATTCACGCAGATGCCCAAACGAATTCTGATTGGGCACAAGGTCGATGCCCAGTCTACGACAATGTCCATTCAACCGCGCGATTTCGGGGGCTGTAAGCGCTGATGTTTTTTTCCAGACGTCACGATAGGCGGCGTAGGCGAACGTGTGCTCGGTGTAGAGTTGCAGTTCGTTGATTTTGAAATCGGCGAGCTTGTCCGCAAGGTCGAACAGGGTGGCGAGACGCGGAACCCTGCCGCGCGAGATGTCGAGCATTACGCCGCGCCGCGGAAAATCGGGCCAGTCGCGAATCCGCAATCGCGGCAGTCTCCTGCCGTATTCGCGCAACAGCTGCCGGAGCGTGGCGATCGCTGCGTGAAGTCCAGCCGTGGTAGAAAATCCGATTTCCATGTCAGCTCCGATGGCGAGTTCATACGCCTCGGGTGACTCATCGAACTTGCGTTGGACGAGCCGCAGCGTGGCGCCGGGTTTGTCCGTTGCGAGGCGAAATTGAAACCCGGCAAGCCGGGCGCACGGGTCGCGAACCTCCGCGAGGGAATCGGATGCGGCGGCTATTCGCCGTGATTTGGGCAGACAAAAAACCCCCGCGTCTCTTTTGAGCTCGCGGGGGAAGGGGAGAAGATGCATTCGACGCAGGGGCGTCGATGTTAACGCGCGATCATTCCGCTCTTGCGCGCGAAGTTGAACAGGCCCCCGGCATCCACCACGGGACGTACATCGCCGAGCGGCTTGAAGTTGAAGACCTTTCCATTCTTTTGAACGGTGACCGTGGCGGCGTCGAGGTCGACGGTGACGACATCGCCTGTTTGCAATTCATCGACCAGGCGCGTGGTCATTTCGCACGGATACAATTCTCCGGTGGAGACGCAGTTGCGGAAGAAGATGCGCGCGAAGGTTTCCGCGAGCACGACCTTGCACCCGGCCGAACCCATTGCGATGGGGGCGTGTTCACGGGAGCTGCCGCAGCCGAAATTTTTCCCGGCGACAACGATGGGATACTCGGAATCGAGCTGGCCTTCCTGGACGAAACGCGTTTTGTAAAGTGATTCGGGCAGGCCGCAGAGCGCGTAGGAACCGAGCTTCTCGTATTCTTCAGGCATGGTGGGCACCAGGTTCAGAAACTGCGCCGGAATGATCTGATCCGTGTCGATATTGTCGCGCACCACATAAACCGGCCCGGTAAAAACTGATTGCATGGCAAAAGCTTGCGGCCAGAACCACGTCATTTCAACCAGAATTCGAACCTGGGTGCGGCGCGCGGCGTTCACGCCGCTTGAACATTGGGACTGAGATGCGTTTGGGCAAGTTCCACGACCCCCGAGTGGGTCACGTTGAAGCAGGCTGAAGCCTGCGGTCCGGCACGCGGCGTTCACGAGGCGCTATTGCAGCCGAACACGGTATGGAACATCATTGCGCCATGAACTCCGTTGCCTCCACCTTCCTGCCGCTCGTCTGGTTTGCACTGGCTTTGTTTGGCAGCGCCGCTCTCCAGCTGCAGGGCCAGCCGCATTCAGCAGCGGCTCCCCTCGCAACGGCCCCGGCTCCTGATCTTTCAACAAATCCACCGCCGGGCGTGACCGCGATGCATTCCAACCTGCCTTCCATTTTTATCGCCGGCGATTCCACCGCGGCTCGCGGATCGGGCGATGCACAGATGGGCTGGGCCGTTCCGTTTGCGCGCTACTTCGATCCCGCCAAGGTCAACGTCATCAACCGCGCGCGCGGCGGACGCAGCAGCCGCACGTTCATCACGGAAGGATTATGGGATGCGCTGCTGTCCGATGTGAAGCGAGGGGACATCGTACTGATTCAATTTGGCCATAACGATGGCGGCGCAATCAACGACGCCTCGCGCGCGCGCGGCTCGATTCGCAGCCTGGGTGAGGAAACCCAGGAAATCGATAATCTTCAAACGAAGCAGCACGAAGTCGTTCGCACATTTGGATCTTATATGCGGCAGATGATCGCCGACGTAGAATCGCGCGGGGCCACTCCCGTTGTGCTGTCGCTCACCGCACGCAACATCTGGCGCGACGGCAGAATCGAGCGCGGTTCAGGCTCGTACAGCGGTTGGGCGTCGGAAATTGCGCGGGCCGCGAACGTCCCGTTCATCGACCTGACCGAATTGATTGCAACGCAATTTCAAGAGATGGGATCGAATGCGGTTGCCGAAATGTATCCGCGTGATCACACGCATTTCAATTCTGTTGGAGCGGAACATCACGCTGCTGCCGTGGTGTCGGGACTTAAAGGGCTGTCGAAAAGACCAGTGAACAGATGGCTTTCCGACGCTGGCATTGCTGTGCGGCCCGATCCGTCCGCCTCGCATCACTTCGCGCGCCCGCGGAATCCGCGGCTTCCGACTTTGTTTCTGGTGGGCGACTCCACAGTCCGAAATGGCCGCGGGGATGGCGCAGGCGGCCAATGGGGATGGGGCGATTTCATAGGACAACATTTTGATGCGGATAAAGTCAACGTGGTGAATAGGGCGCTCGGCGGAACCAGCAGCCGCACTTTCTACAACAACCTGTGGCCACGCGTGCGAACGGCCATAAAGCCGGGGGATTTTGTGATGATGCAGTTCGGCCACAACGATGGCGGGCCCTTGAACGATTCATCGCGAGCGCGTGGAACGATTCGCGGCACGGGCAGCGAAACCGAAACCATCGACAATGAGATGACCGGAAAACCCGAGGTGGTGCATACGTACGGCTGGTACCTGCGGCAGTTCGTTGCCGAGACCCGTGCTCAGGGTGCCACGCCGATCATCTGTTCATTGGTTCCGCGCAAGGCATGGCGCGACGGCAAAATCGTGCGCAGCAAGCCGGGTTACGCGGGATGGGCTGCGACGATTGCATCTGAAGAAAAAGTGCCGTTCGTGGACCTCCACGAGATCATCGCCACGCGTTACGAGCAACTCGGCCGTGAGACAGTGGATGCGCTCTTTGCCGATCAACAAACCCACACGAGCGCTGCCGGAGCAGAAACCAATGCCCAATGTGTCGTCGAGGGATTGCGTGGGCTGCCCCACAATCCACTCGCGACATTTCTGAAGTAGGGTTGTTATGTCTTGCCGTACAGCGGACCGAAGTTTGCGCACGCGCGGAAGTCCGCGCCTTCCAAGTCCGCGGTGCCAAACGCTGTCCAGGCACTCGGGCGAAACACGCGTTCCTCCGCAACATTGTGCATGTAGACCGGGATGCGCAGCATTGACGCGAGCGTGATCAACTCTGCTCCGATGTGGCCGTAGCTGATCGTGCCGTGATTGGCCCCCCACGCATTCATGACGGAATACACATCGCGGAACACTCCGTGTCCGGTGACATTCGGCGCGAACCAGTGCGAGGGCCAGGTTGGGTTGGTTCGTTCCTCCAGGATCGAATAGATCTCCTTGGGCAAATCCACGAACTGGCCTTCGCAGATCTGCAGTGCAGGCCCGAGGCCTTTCACCAGGTTCAGTCGAAACATGGTGGTGGGCATTGCGGCCCGCGTTCCATACGCCGAGGAAAATCCGCCGCCGCGAAAATATTCATAGATGGCGGGAGGCCAGGTCGTCGCCTTGAGGCAGGCCTGGGCTTCCTGCGGAGTGATTTCCCAGAACGGCTTCATGACAGCTTCACCTCCGCGCTTCAACGCGCCGCAACCGTCGAGAGCCGCCGCGCCGGAATTGATCAGGTGCAACAATCCGCCAGCAGCCGGCCCTGTTAGTTGCGCGCCTGTGACGCGCCGCACGGCATCGGGACTCCAGTAAGTGCGGACATCCGCAAAAATCTGGGCGCTGTCGGTGAGCAAATGCCCGAGCAGCATGCACGCGCCGTTTAACGCATCGTTTTCTGTGGCGACCAGGATCGGCTCGCGAATGCCGTTCCAGTCGAACGAGGAATTCAAGATGGCCTCGAGAAAATCACCGTTCGGGTAGCGATCCGTCCATTGTCGCTGCCCCTGAAAGCCGCCCAGGATCGCGTTGTGTCCCTGTGCCTCTTCGCCGAAACCCAGCCGCTTCAGGCGCGGATTGCCGATCATCAGATCGCGCACGATCATCGTGGTTTTAACAACGAACTCCCATTCCCAGTCCTTTCGTTTGCGCGGGCCTTGTGTCTGGTTGTAATCCTTGCCTTCGCGGCAATTCCGCTTCACCCAGGCAAGCGCGCGGTTGAACTCAGCGGGATCGTAAATATTCTCCTCGATGCGGCGGATGACCTCGGTCATGTCGACGCTTTCGACACGCATTCCGAAAACGTCTTCGAGCAGATCGTGGTTCACAATCGAACCTGCGATGCCCATCGAAACGCCGCCGACTGACAGATACGATTTGCCGCGCATCGTGGCAACGGCGAGGCCAGCCTTCACGAAGCTGAGAATCTTTGCACGCACATCTTCTGGAATTTCAGTCGTTCCGATGTCCTGGACTTCGCGACCGTAAATCGTGAAAGCGGGCAATCCCTTTTGCGTGTGCGCCGCGCTGACAGCCGCAAGATAAACAGCACCGGGACGTTCCGTTCCGTTAAAGCCCCAGATGGCTTTTGGAACTGTGACGTCCATGTCCATTGTTTCTGATCCGTAGCACCAGCAAGGCGTGACAGTAAGCGAGACGCCCACGCCTTCGCGGCGAAACTTTTCGGCAGCCTGCGCAGCTTCCACCACGCCGCCGATGCAGGAGTCTGCAATGACACATTCAACGGCAGCTCCGGACGAATGGCGGAGCGATGACTCGACGAGGCGTGCGACATTGCGCGCCATGTTCATTGTCGTGACTTCAAGGGATTCGCGCACACCCATGAGCCGGCCGTCGATGGTGGGGCGAATTCCGACTTTGGGGAGGTCACCCACGAGGCGATTCAGCGGCGCTTTGTTTTTCTGAACGGGGTTGCTGATTCTGGTTTTCATGATGCGTTGTGATTCTCTGAAGAGCGCACATTGCCATAAAAGGTCCAGAGCGGCAGGAAAAAATCGCGAAGCGGCATCGTAGACCATGTTTCCAAACCTGTTCTGCCCTCCGCAGCAGGCTGCTGCGGAGGACGGGCGATACAGCAGACTCGGAGGTCTGCGCCACGAGGGGAGAAAGCGGTACGACGGCGCGTCCCTGCCTCAGGGGCGTGCCGATTCGACTCCGTCGAAGGTAATCTTTACGGGTTCGATTTCACCGTTCGCGTTGAAGGTCATGCGATCGATACATACGACGCGGTGATTGCCATCGGTTTCGCCCAGCGGACGGCGATGGTAAACGATGTAATACTCGTCCCTGCCCGGTAATTGAATCACGGAGTGATGTCCCGCACCGGTTGCCACGCTGGGATCCTGCTGCAGAATCTTGCCGATGCGTTTGAACGGGCCGAGCGGGGAATCGGCGATCGCATACGCGACGGAATAATTGGGACCGGTCCACCCGCCTTCAGACCACATGAAGTAATATTTTCCGTTCCGAATGAACATGAACGGTCCCTCAACGTATCCTGGCGGCGTGACCTCCTTGAAAAGCGTTCCATCGGAAAACGGTTCAAACCCGGTGAAATCCTTGTTCAAGCGAGCCACGTTGCAGTGCCGCCAGCCGCCGTAATACATGTAAAACTGGCCATCGCGATCGCGGAAAACGTATTGGTCGATTGGCTGAGCGCCATTGTGAAAACGATCAATCAGCGGCTTGCCGAGATGATCGCGAAACGGACCTTCAGGTCGATCGGCCACCGCCACGCCAATGCCGCCCAGTTCGCTGTTGTTCTGGATATCGTTCGCAGCGAAGAACAGGAAATATTTCCCTGAATTTTTTACAATGGCAGGCGCCCACATTGCACGACGCGCCCAGCGCACTGCGTTCGTATCGAGAATCCGGCTATGGCGCGTCCACTCGATGAGATCCGGCGAAGAGAACGCATCCAGGAAGACCTGTTGACCGTAGGGCGCCGAATACGTTGGATAGATCCAGAAGCGTTTGCCAAAAACCACGCCCTCAGGATCGGCATACCAACCAGGGAACACTGGATTTCCAGACAAACGTTTGGGCTGATCTGGCTGCGTTGAACGGCATCCAAACGAGATGAATGCGAGGATTACCACGGATAAACAGAAGCCATTTTCGAATCGCTGGATTCTCGACCTGCCTCTTGGGCTGGTTCCTGGAAAACTGTGATGCGCGCGCAACATTTGATGAAAATGAACATCGCGCGATTCCTGTCAAGATTTGCCGCCCTTCACGCGCCAGGCAGGATGAATGTGTCTCCGATCTGACGCAGGGCGATCCGTTCCTTTTCGGCTTCAAGCGCCGTCGTGAATCGTTGGATCGGTTCGTTCATGGGTTCGTTGCTGAGACGAAACGTTTGGTGATGGACGGGCACGATGTACTGCGCTCCTGCATCGTCGGCGAGACGCACAGCTTCCTCCGGAGTGCAATGATTCCAGATCCACGGGTCGTAGGCGCCGATGGGCATGATCGCCAGATCATGTGGACCCTTGGCCTTCAAGTCGGCGAAAAGCGGCGTGTATGCGGTGTCGCCGCCGAAGATCAGCGACTTCCCTTCGCACCGCAGCACATAGCCGTTGTAACCACGAGGTTCATCGTTTGGCCAGCGTTCGCCCCAATGCTTCACTTCGAAGGCGAGGACTTCCAATTCGCCCCGCTCGTTCTTGAAGCGCGTCTGTTCCCCCCAACCGAGTTCCACGACCTTTTTCAATCCAGTTCCTTCAATGACATCCGACGTCCTCCTCGCCGTAATCGCAAGCGGAGCCCGGCGCAAACGTCGAAGGCTGAAGATGTCCATGTGATCCATGTGCGCGTGCGATAGAAGGATGACATCGATGGAGGGAAGCTTTGACAGCGGGAGGGCTGGGGCGATGTAGCGCTTGGTGCCGATGGTCGTGAACCCCAATGACACACCTGCGCTCGAGCCAAGAATCGGATCGGTGAGGATTCGGATCCCGTAAAAATTGATCAGCACTGTCGCGTGTCCAAGCCAGGCGAGTGTGATTGCGTTGTCGTTCCATGAGGCGGGTTCGGGAACGACAGGGGCGGGAATAATCCTGCGCTTTGAATCCGCAAGGATCTGCCGAAACAACCGCCCTGCACGCCGCCGCGACGTATTCAGCCAATAAAAACCGCCGGCCAGTGTCAGTCCGGCAGAAATGGTGGCGTATTTAAGGAATTTTCTACGGCTCCGCAGCACGGGTCCAAAATGAACCAGCTCCCGGCAGTGTCAAGGAATGCGGACATGGCGAACGCTTCCCAGCGTGGGCAAGGGAAGCGGTGATGAATTCCCGTGTGTGGCCGCTAATACGGAAGCGTGTGGGCCAGCGGTCGCATACGGCATTCCGGCGGCGCCGTCAGGTCGAGCGTGTCGTAGCTGTTCTCGTAGGTCCTCGTCGAATCAAGCGGACACGAGAGCAGCGGCGCGTCGGACGCACCACGACCCATGTATTGCGCTACTTCGCCTGGCGTTGGAACCGACGTGGGTGCGCGGAGGTCTTCGAGCGCCCACATTTGTTTTGCGTTGTCGATCTGGCGCAGGTTGCCAATGCAGAGTCGTGCGGAAGCTGAGTGTCGCGCTTCCAAATAATGTGGAATCGCGATTTCTGCCAGCAATCCGACGATCCCCACAACGATCATGATTTCGGTCAGGGTGAATCCACCCTTTCCGCAGGGATTTATCTTCATACGGTTTACACGCGGCGTGAACCCGGTACCCGGCGGATTATTATGATTACAATGTGTTCACGTATTGCCGAATACCGACCGCTCCCTGTTGGCTCAGCAATGCGGGTGCCATCCGCGGATGGATGTTGTCGCACGCGGCGGAATTGCGGGTGTCTCTACACGGTACACGGATGTCTCATTCGGGAACTGGGCTTCCCACTTGCCCTGTCGGGGGTCACACCTATAATTCGCCGCGTGCTCGACATAAAACTTTTTCGTGAGAAGCCGGATCATGTACGCGAGCGGCTCGCCGCCCGCGGGGCAGGGGACGAAGCGCGGGTTGGCGAAATCCTGGCGGCGGACGAACAAAGGCGCAAACTGCTCGTTGAACTCGAAACATTGAAGGCGCAGCGCAATCGCGTCTCAAAGGAAATTGGTGCGCTGATGGCGCAAAAGAAATCCGCCGAGGCCGAGGATCGAAAGCGGGAGACGCGCGAGATGGGAGAAAAGATCAGCCAATTGGAGGCTGATGTGAATGCTGTCGATCGCCAGCGCGATGCCCTTATGCTCCAGGTCCCAAACTTGCCGCATCATTCCGTTCCCCTGGGCAAAAGCTCGGAAGATAATCCTGTTCTCCGCACGTTCGGTGAAAAGCCAACGTTCGATTTCAAACCGCGAACGCATGTTGAGCTGTGCGAGCAGTTGAAGCTCGTCGATTTCACGCGCGCCGCCAAGCTGTCCGGAAGCGGGTTCCTTCTCTACACGGGATGGGGCGCCCGTTTGGAACGTGCGCTGATCCAATTTCTGCTCGACCTCCACACGCTGGAACATGGCTACACGGAAGTGTCTCCACCGTTTGTTGTCGGGCCGCAATGTCTTGAGGGCGTCGGACAATTTCCAAAATTCAAAGACCAATATTACGGCCTCGCAGAAGGCGACAATACTGCCGAACTCGGAAAGTTGTATTTGATACCGACCGCAGAAACCCCGGTGGCCAATATTCATCGGGAGGAAATCCTGAAGGAAAGCCAGCTGCCAATTCGGTACTGCGCCTACACGCCATGTTTCCGCGGCGAAGCAGGCGCCGCAGGCGTCGGCACGCGCGGGATGATTCGCGTGCATCAATTCGACAAGGTGGAGCTGATCAAAATCGTGAAGCCCGAGGACGGGAATGCCGAGCACGAGAAAATGCTGGAGAACGCCGAGCGCGTGCTCCAATTGCTTGGCTTGCATTATCGCGTCGTGACGCTCTGCACGGGCGACATGGGATTCGCCAGCGCAAAGACGTTTGACATCGAAGTCTGGGCGCCAGGGCAGGGGAGTTACCTCGAAGTGTCGAGCGTTTCGAACTGCGAAGACTTTCAGGCGAGGCGCATGAACACGCGTTTCAAATCGGAGTCCGGGGAAAATCGATTTCCGCACATCCTGAATGGCAGCGGCACGGCGCTGGCCCGTCTGTTTGTGGCATTGCTTGAAACCTGCCAGCAGGCGGACGGTTCCATCGTGATTCCTGGGCCGCTCGAAGCTTATTTGAACAGGGATCGGATCCCCGCCTAACGGTTTCATGGAGCTGCGAAACCCACTGGCGAAACCCTGTTCCGCCGCTAATTTCTCCCATGCGCATCCTGCTCGCGAGCAGTGAGGTTCATCCCTATTCGAAAACCGGCGGCCTGGCCGATATGGTCGGCGCGCTCGGTAAACACCTTGCGCGCGCGGGTCACCAGGTCGGGCTCGTAACGCCTTTGTATGCCGGAATCCGGGAAAAGTTTCCCGCGATGGCACGATTCGGCAATCCGCTACAATTGATGCTCGGACATCAGCCCACAACGGCGGAGATCTGGGCGCTTGAGCCGATTAACGGCCTGACCATTTACTTCGTCGACCAGCCCGACTTCTATCAGCGTCCGGCGCTTTACCAGCGCGACGGTGCCGACTTCCCGGATAATGCCGAACGCTTTATATTTTTTTCGAAAGTCGTTGCGCACCTTGCGTTGACTTTGCCGTGGAATCCCGAGGTTGTGCATGCGCATGATTGGCAGGCGGGTTTGGTGCCGTTGTTGATGCAGGAGGAAGCGCGCCTCGGGAAAACAGGGCAGGGCAGGGTGCTGCCGCGAACGTTCTTCACGATTCACAATCTCGCCTACCAGGGACTGTTTCCAATTTCGCGATATGCGCTGACAAATTTGTCCTGGAGCCATTTCACTGCAGCAGGATTGGAGTTTTATGGGCAACTGAGCTGTCTCAAAGCGGGAATTGCGTATTCCGATTACGTGACAACGGTGAGTCCGCGTTATTCCAAGGAAATCACCACAACAGAATACGGCTGCGGCCTTGATGGATTTCTGCAGGATCATCAGGCGAAGCTCGTGGGAATCCTGAACGGCGTGGATTACGAGGAATGGAATCCTGAAACGGACAACACGATCCAGGCACCCTACTCGGCCGCCGATTTAAACGGCAAGGCAGCCAACAAGGCGGCGCTTCAGGAGGAAATGAAATTGCCTGTGGACGCCAACGTTCCGCTGCTGGGCAGCATCAATCGCCTCGTGGAACAAAAAGGCGTGGATATTCAATTGGGTGCGCTTGAGGAAATGCTGGGAGCCGATCTGCAGTTTGTGCTTCTCGGAAGCGGGAATCCGACCTTTGAACAAGCCTACGTGGACCTCGCAAAACGACATCCCACAAAGGTTGCGGTGCAGATTGGTTACAACCACGGATTGTCGCATCGCATTGAGGCAGGCACGGATTTCTTCCTCTTGCCATCGCGCTTTGAACCTTGCGGATTAAACCAGATGTACAGCCTGCGTTACGGCAGCGTTCCGATTGTGCGGGCCACGGGCGGGCTTGACGACACAGTGATCGACTTTTCTGAATCCCCGGAATCCGCCAACGGAATCAAGTTCTCAGAGTATTCAAGCACGGCGCTCGCCAGAGCGATTCGGAAGGGCCTGGCGATATACGACGAACCCGAATTGCTGGAGCATTATCGGATGAACGGCATGGCCGCGGATTTTTCCTGGAGCCGAACAGCGGATCAATACCTGAGCCTTTACCGTAAGGCGCCTTGATCAAGATAACAAACATTGTGCAATGTTAAATAATGCAGGTGAATCAGAGGCTTGCCCAACTTGGTTTGCTTCCTCAGTAGCTTGAACCCCAGCCAAAGCGCCGAGTGATCGGCCAATACACGAAGAACGATTTTCCAATCAGCTTCTCTTTCGGGAAATCGCCCCAAAATCGGGAATCGGAACTGTTCATCGTGTTGTCGCCGAGCACGTACAAATGATTCGTCTGAACCGTGAAATGACTCCCAGGTTCCAAATTCCCAATGGCCGCGTGGCCCAGGTATTGGTCCTTGCGGTAATCAATGGACTTCGAGTGCCGCGTGGCGCCACTGAACGAATACAAATTCGCAAAGTGCGGGGTCGATGCGGAAAGCGGTTCACCGTTCACGACCAGATGGCCAATCGCGACGGTTGGGTGCAATTCGTCCAGCGATCGCCGCGGCAGCTGCAGTTGGTAATCAGGCTCGATCGCCAATTCTTCGCCCCCAAGGCCAGCCAGGCGCTTGATGTAAAACGTATCGCCCTGCGTAGGCATCAGCTGATTCAAGCGATCAATCCCGTGTGTCTCGAATACAATGATTTCGCCGCGCTCAGGCGCCTTGAAATTGTAACTAAGGCGGTCGACGAACAGATGGTCGCCAGCGCTGACGCGCAGTTTCACCATGGTCTCGCCCTTGCGAAAAAACTGTCCCCGCTGAAGGGTCGACCGAACCTGCATTGCGGGCCCCACGCCCGAATACGTGGGCGCAAGCAGTTCGCTGCCGTAATCGGGCGGGAACCAAAGCGTCATGGTTTTGCCCGTGAAATAAATCTTCTGATAGATCTTGAAGATCGGCAGTCCAACGGGCTGATCGGCCCCGAGGAATTGGCCATCGTGCGGCGCCACCAGGTGAACGTAGGAATTTCCCTTGAACCATTCCAGCACGCGATTCGCGCCGCCGGGAATGTCAAATTCAGGCGAAAGATTTTCCGAGGTCACGCCAAACAGCGTCGGCTGCATCGAGCCCGTGGGAATCTTGAATGGTTGCAGGAAAAACGTGCGCACGCCCATGGCAACCGTCAAAGCGACGAGCAAGACCTCGACATTTTCGCGCCACGCGGCGTTGGGATACGGCCTTAACCACTTGTTGGCTGCGGCTTCGAGATTCTCAGATTCCTTCCGCAAGGCCTCTTTGCCGGCCTTGTTTGCCAACGCTTCACATGCGGAGTAATGAGCGGCTTCAACCTCGTGAACCGCAGCCGGCGAAAGAATATCGCGCTGATGATTCAGTATCTTGCGGACATGCTTGCAAAGAGAACGCGTATGCCGCGCCGGCCCTGATGTGAGCAGGTAAAAGAAACTGGGTGAACGCGGACGTTTGCCGGGCACGAAATCGGAGGGCGCGGGTGTCGGGGAGACCGCGCTGGGGCGATCGGACGGCGAAGAAGTTCCGCCTTTGACAGATTTCGCCATGGTTACGCCTTCAGCACTTCGATGAACGCTTCCTGCGGAATATTGACCGTGCCGAATGCCTTCATTCGCTTTTTGCCTTCCTTTTGCTTCTCCAGCAACTTGCGTTTGCGGCTCACGTCACCGCCATAGCACTTGGCCGTGACGTCCTTCCGGAAGGCGCTGACTGTTTCGCGCGCAACGACTTTTCCGCCAATCGCAGCCTGAATCGCCACCTGATATTGCTGGTGCGGGATCACTTCCTTCAACTTCGCGGCCAGGGCGCGTCCCCTGCCCTCTGCCTTGTCCCGATGCACGATGCACGAAAACGCGTCCACAGACTCGGCATTCACGAGCATGTCCAGCTTCACCATGTTGGATTCCTGATAACCCGCATGCTCATAATCCATCGAGCCGAATCCGCGAGTGATGCTCTTGATGCGGTCATGAAAATCAATCAGGATTTCGTTCAGCGGAACCTGGCTGGTCAGCATCACGCGGCGGGAATCGAGCGTTTCCGTGTGTTCCACAAGCCCGCGCTTTTCCGCGATCAACGCCATCATGTCGCCAATGTTTTCGTTCGGACAGATCACGAACGCTTTGACCATTGGCTCCTCGATCTTCTCAATATAATTAGGCTCAGGCATGAACGCGGGGTTATCGATCTCCTTGACCGTTCCATCGCTCATGGTGACGCGATACACCACGCTTGGATAGGTTGCGATGATGTCCATCCCGTATTCACGGCGCAGGCGTTCCTGCACAATTTCCAAATGCAGGAGGCCAAGGAACCCGCAGCGAAATCCAAAACCGAGGGCAACCGATGTTTCTGACTGGTAGTTGAACGCGGAATCATTCAACTGCAGCTTGCCCATGTTTGCCTTCAGATGCTCGTAATCCGAGGTGTTGATCGGGTAAATCCCGCTGAACACCATGGGATGAATTTCCTTGAAGCCGGGCAGGAGCGGAGAAGGATTGCGCGACTCCGTGATGGTGTCGCCCATTTTGACCTCCTGCGGGCTCTTGATGTTCGCCGTGATGTAGCCCGTTTCGCCGACGTTCAATTGTTCGCGAATGTAAGGCTTTGGATTGAAGCTTCCCACTTCCTTCACTTCATAGGCCCTGCCGCTCGCAAGGAACTTGACCTGCATCCCCGCTTTCACCGCGCCGTTGAAAACGCGAACATGTGTCACGACGCCCTTGTAGGTGTCGAAATAGGAATCAAAACAAAGCGCCTGCAACGAACTTTCGCCCGTGGCGTTGGGTGCGGGCACGCGTGCAACGATGGCTTCGAGAATGTCCTCGATGCCAATTCCCTGCTTGGCGCTCGCCAGGATCGCGGTCTCAGCGGGAATTGCCAGGATGTCCTCCAGCTGCTGCTTCGCCTGCGGCACGTTTGCATGCGGAAGGTCGATCTTGTTGATCACCGGTATGATCGTGAGATTCTGCTTCATCGCCAGATGAACGTTGGCGACGGTCTGGGCTTCCACGCCCTGGGCGGCGTCAATGATCAGGAGCGCGCCTTCGCACGCCGAGAGGCTTCGGGAGACTTCGTAGGAAAAGTCGACGTGTCCCGGAGTGTCGATCAGGTTCAGCTCGTATTCCTCGCCGTTCTTCGCCTTGTAGAGCATCGTGACGGGATGCGCCTTGATCGTGATGCCGCGTTCGCGCTCAAGGTCCATGGAATCCAGCAACTGGTCTTCCATGTCGCGCGTCGCAATGGTGCCCGTGCGATGCAAGAGCCGGTCGGACAGGGTCGTCTTGCCGTGATCAATGTGGGCGATGATGCTGAAATTTCTAATGTGTGCTGCGTCCATCTGCAAAAACCGGATTTCTTCAAGCTCCTTCCGCGGAAAAACCGCAGCGGGAGCTTGAGCCGTAGGAAGATACTGCCAAAGCCCGCTAAGAAAAGAAAAAACCCGGGGCCGCAGCGCCGACTGCGCGTACTTAACAAGCGGGTGGTCAGACCGGGTTTATAGGAGAACGGTTAAGCCAACCGCAAGTCGGCGCTCCGTAAAAGCGTGCGCTACTCCCGGCCTCGCAACAGCAGAACCCAGTCGGTATTTCGATCGGGCGGAACAAACGGAATACCCTTGCCGCCAATCCGGCGTTCGTCGGGCATGACGACTGATTTGGTCGTTGCCACTTCCGCGGGCAGGACCCTCACCTCCGCCGCCGCACGCTGCTGGCCGGTTTTGGTATCGATCCACACGTTGCGCACATACTCGCCTGCGGAGACGTGGACCGTGAAAGGTTCGCCCTGCGTGCTGAACGTCAGATATTGCTTTCCGGGCTCGGCGAGACACCAGACTCGTAACGGATCATGATCGGTCAAAAAGAAATCGTGCGGCGTCATGCGATGAAACGCCACTTCACGCGTCATCACGTCCGAAAGGATGTCCATGTACTTCGCCGACGCCGTATAAGGATTGTCGTCGCCATGAAACGGCATTCCCTCGGGTCCCCGCACGAACAGTTCATACTCCTTCGCATGGCCGTTCCAACAGAACGATGCCGCCGCGGTTGCACATCCCCATGCGGCCCGGCGCAAATCGTCCTGCGTTGACCCCGCCTTGTCCGCCCAGTAGCGCCGCCACAATGCGTTGCCTTCGGACATGAACACAGGCTTGCCGGGAACATACGAGATAAGGCACGCCTGATGATGCGTCCACGGCGTTTTCCAATACAGCATGTCCAAAGCGCGCTCAGGTGCCGCGATCTGGTGATTTTCAATCGCAGCAAAATTGTATTCAGGCCGTTTGTATTCGTTGTCGCGCGGGTGTTCGTCCTGGTAAGTGCGCAAGTGATTGAAGATGTCGTGCTTTTGCAGCAGCCGGGCCAATCCCAGCTCATGCGTTTCGCGATGGCCCGGGTCTTCCCAGACAAAGTTCCAGCCCGCGAGATTCGCAAACGGAGCAATGCGCGCAACGACGTAACGAACATAAAACTCCTTTTCCGATTCGCTCAGCGCTTCCCACTTGGGCCCGCCATTCTTTCGTCCTTCAAACCCTAGGAACATGTGCACGCCAACATTCCGGTCATTGAGCCAGCCGAGCCTTCGTTCCATCATTTGCCACACGTCGAGCCGCATTGTGCTTGAGGCGCGGCCTTCCTGATACAACGCAAGGTCAGTCGTGGAAGGCGGAGGTCCATCCTTGTAGAACTGTTCGAAGCAACAGAGCGACAGCAGCCAGTTCACCTGGAGATGATTGTAGCCGCGGTCGAGCAGCGGCTGGTAAACATTCTCGCTCACCCAATCGAACGGTTGCGCGATCGCGCCGTGCCCCGTTTCGTAGTAAGATTTAATCCAAACGGGTTCCGTGCCGTTGTATGCGAGCCAGCGCGGGTTCTCCTTGTAAGGCTGCAACATCCCCTTCCCTGCTCCACGCGTCACGCACGAAAAGCTCCCCGAGCCGCCTTCAGTTCCGTCGCTCCAACGCCACTGATACTTCCACTCGCCGGCTTCATCGGGCATGAAGCGCATTTTCCAGACATGGCCGTTCGTCGCGCTGCCTCCGCCCGCGCCGTCGCCATCAAAAAATCCGGGGAACCCGGTTGTCCGGCCGGATGGCGCCGTGTAGGTGCAGAGCAAAGTCACGTCATTAAATTTGTTGCCATAAGACTTACGATTTTCGACAGAAGACTCGAAAACACGATACCGTCCCACTTCTGGAATTGCCGCTTCGCTGCGGCTCACGTTTAATGCGGCCGCAATCAACACCGGCCAAAAAACGAACAGCCGGAAGGTATTAAAAGAATTGTGGTTGGACATGATGCCTGAGTTTTCCCAAACGCCTAAAGCAGCCAGCGTGTCGCTGCAAGCCATAACTCGGCCACTCATCCACCGCTGCGCAGACTTCCAAGTCTGCTGAACCAAAATAACTTCCCATGTCAGACCCCACTCCTCAAATGTCCCAGGTTCCTGAATCGGATACCACAGTCACCCGCCAGCAATGGAAATGGTCTGCCCTCGCAGGCATGGCGTCGTATCTCGACGCGGGATCGATTGTCGCCCTTGGTGCAGGATTGGTGCTCTTCCAAAAGGAGTTTCAACTCACGAACGGAATGGTCGGAGCGCTGGCTGCGATCGGACCCAACGCCATCGGCTGTGCGATCGGAGCGCTCGCCGGGGGCTGGCTGGGTGACAAGCTCGGGCGCAAGCGGATCTACAAATGGGATCTGCTGGTTTATGCCGCCGGCATCCTGTGCATCGCTTTCGCCTTCAACCGCGAGATGCTCTTCATAGGAACCGTGATTGTCGGACTGGCGGTGGGCGCTGATGTACCCACCTCACTCGCGCTGGTCGGCGAAATCGCCCCAGCCAAGGCGCGCGGCAAGCTCCTCGGTTTCACGCAGGTGGCATGGTGCCTTGGTCCCACAATCGTTCTCTGGCTGGCACTGGCGCTCGCACCGCTTGGCCTGCTCGGCATCCGCATCGTGTTCCTTCATCTGTTCGTCGTCGCAATCGTCACATGGGCGTTGCGGCGCGGGTTGGCGGAGTCCGCGCGCTGGACGGCAGCGGCAGCGGGTGCGAAGCAGAACCTCCGCGCATTATTCGTTGGCGCCAATCTGAGGGCACTTGCCTGGACCGGAATCATCTACCTGTTTTG
>DASPIL010000038.1 GCA_035629175.1 Verrucomicrobiia bacterium
GAGGGCGGCAGCATGACGCGCGTTGCAGAAAAAACCGGACTCGAGCGCACCCACCTGTACCGCAAGCTCAAGCAGCTGGGCGTGGAGCCGAGCAAGGTATCCCGCAAAGGGTGATTCCCGCCACGCTCGTCATCGGCGCCACCCCGGCTGCGCGGGAAGCAGCCATTCGCGCGGCGCTTGCTCCCGCAGAACACACTGCCATCATTCTCGAGGGCATTCCCGATACCCAGTCCGGCCTTGACTCCGCCGTGCCGGCGCTGCGCATCGTACGCATCGCCCCCGGCTGCGTATGTTGCACCGGCAACCTCACGCTGCGCGTCACACTCAACCGGCTGTTACGCACGAAACCGGACCGGCTTTTTATCGGTGTGGCAACCTCTGCCCACATCGCACAGATCCGTGCATTTCTTTCCGCTCCGCCCTACGACAATTTACTCGCACTGACTCAGGACTTGCATGCCTGATGCGGTTCCTGATGACAGGAACATCATTTGTCCGGCGCGTCGGCCACGGGAATCCGGCATCGGCTTGAAATCCATGCAGGTGGCCCCATTTTTGCATCAGTGATTCCGGGTCATCAGGAATTTATCCCGAACCAGAAGGAGCGCAAAATGAACTTGATCTACAACAGCGAGCAGTACAGCGTCGTAGAGTTCGGCGCCGACGACAGGCGAGAGGCCTTGCGCTTTGGCGGATATGAAATCATGGACAAATCCGGCAAGCGCGAGATCTTCATTGGCGGCACGCTCGCCAAGTCATTCCGCGAAGAGGTGGAAAACCTGATCGCAACCGAACCTACAGTGGAAGAGATTGACGACTTCCTCGGCAAATACGATGCACTGATGCGTCAGCCGGTCACCCTGCACTAATTACAAACCTCCGCCACAGAATACACGGCGTTCTGTGGAGTCCCGGAACTTCGCTGCGACTGTGCCTGAGTGCTGCCCTGTGGCATGATGGCGGGCAAAATCAGTCGGCTCCCATTCCAACGCAAACCAAGTCGCGCGGGTACCACCCGTGCAGGGCGAGGCCTTTGCGCTGCGCTGGAACGGGAGTCCGCCAGCGAGGTGTGAAATGAATCAGTCGAATGCAGGGAGTCTGACTCGCCGCGAGAGCGCGCACGCGTGCCGGAAGACGTGAGACGGCATGAACGCGAACTCTCGTCCTGTCACAAGCGCCCAGGAGGGCGTGCATGAACAGCTGCCCGCACTCGTGACCAGGCACGCCCGGTCCGAGTACAGGAAGCCGTTCATGCCATACAACCGCGATGCATTCGAGACGAGCATCGCGGCATGGCGCGCGGCAGGAAGCCGGCCACTGATCCTCGACGCCGGTTGCGGCGTCGGCCTCTCCACGCGCCACCTCGCGCGCATGCATCCGGCGCACTTCGTCATCGGCGTCGACCAGTCGGCGGATCGCCTCGCGCGCAATACTGCATGGGAGGGCTCCGTGCCCGCCAACTTCATCTGCGTGCGCGCGGATCTCGCCGACTACTGGCGGCTGATGCTCGCCGCAGGCATTCGACCGGCGAAGCATTTCATCCTCTACCCCAATCCGTGGCCCAAGATCGGACATCTGGCCCGGCGCTGGCACGGGCATCCCGTCTTTCCCGTCATCGTCGCCCTCGGCGGCGAGATCGAATGCCGCAGCAACTGGCGCATCTACGTGGAAGAATTTGCATCGGCGCTGATGCAGCTTTCCGGGAGCGCGGTCACCACCGAGCGCTTCGTCCCTGCCGTTCCGATCACCCCCTTCGAAAAAAAATACGCAGACTCCGGCCATCTGTTATGGCGCTGTGCGGCGGTGCTGCCAAGTTGATTCGCCCGCAGTTTCCACCGTAATTATTGCCCGTCAGCAATTCATATTTTTCTGAAACACATTTGGACATTGAGCATTAGCGCAGGTTTTGGAGCGAAATGGTCTGGAGAGGCTTGATTTTCCTAGGTTTCAGACGAGAAATCTCCGTTTGACGGAGCACAAACGGCCGTTCTGTTCTTGTCAACTCCCTCATTTATGGCATTGTTCGTGTGACTAAAAGGCGCTAATCTCGGCCCTTGACCACGTTTTGACGGCACTCCGACTGGCACACGCCGGGGGCACTTCCCGGCGTCGCGGCGGGGTAAAAAAACCTGCCAAAGCCGTGCGGACGACATGCCGCCGCGCCCGGTCCACACAACACGAACAAGGGTAATGCGACATGCTTAACGTCTCCAATTCTGCATCGACGACCCAGCCCGTG
>DASPIL010000039.1 GCA_035629175.1 Verrucomicrobiia bacterium
CCGAACCTGGTCGAGCAATTTGAGCTTGGGATTGGGAATGATCCCAGCTGAAGCTTTAACGTTTTCGGACCCTGAACTCCCTTGACCCTTGAACCCCTTTTTCATAATGTTGCCCCCGTGAAAAGGACCACCGCCCACGCAACGTTTTCCCCTGTAATACCGAATATCATTGCGTTTCTGCAATGTAATTAAATTGTTCGTTGTCTTGAGTCGTGGTCGGTTTGTTTTCGGTTTGCGCATGG
Source organism: Verrucomicrobiia bacterium (assembly GCA_035629175.1). Taxonomy (NCBI): domain Bacteria; kingdom Pseudomonadati; phylum Verrucomicrobiota; class Verrucomicrobiia; species Verrucomicrobiia bacterium. The sequence continues at coordinate 243 of DASPIL010000039.1, forward strand.
GAGCTCCCGTGTGGTCGGGCGGAAGATGATTTAGGATTGTCGGAGCGTTTTCGCTGGCGCGACTTCGATTGCCGCGGCATTGATTAAGCCGCGAGGCGGATCGGATTTGGGCATGGGATGGGGTGGCGGTTATTCCCGATCACCGAACCAGTCGCTGGAGACGAACCGCTGCCCGGCGTTGCAGTTTTACATGAACAGTCACTGGAACATTGATCCCACGAGCTTGAGCGCGCCTCACGGCAGCGGTCGCTCAGCTTTGCGTTCACCATCACCGCGTTCACGCGTCGGGTTGTTCGGTTTCGGGGTTGCAGTTCGTGGACATAGCTGCGGATAATTCGGGAGTCGGTTTCACCAGATGAGCGTTTTGATCCTAGACTGTTTTGCGCTGCGAGCGAGTTCGTCGCGTGGGGGCGCGCGGCTTCAGACGGTTTGGAGTCGTGGGTCGCAGTGGGTGGTGAACCAGACGCTTGAGAGAATCGGCGTGGGCCGTTGCAGATTTACGGCTTTGAGTTTTCCAAGTTTCACTTCGCTGTTTGAGTTCGGCTTACCCGCCGATCTCTCAGCTTTGCGTTGGCCGCTTCACACACCATGACGATTCCACCCGAAGCGAAAGCAGCATGGGAGTATGTGAGTTCAGTTGCTATGTCCGGCACAGCCGAGGCGGTCGCGGTTTTGCGTTGCCCCACATGCGGCGGACCCTTGCGCCTCATCTTCACTCCTGGACCGCGCACAGCATTGGGCATCACATGCCCAGCATGCTCTGCGGGGAAGCACCTTGATGGAGACTTTTCTGCGCCGCCCTGGGTTGCTACGCTGGGCGAGCGCATTACCACATCATGACAACGGCCAACCAAACGGTGCAGGCAACAGCCGCCAAGCTGAGCAGTTGACCCGATCATGAAAATTCAACCATCATCGTTGCAAGCCAGCGCCCCTGTCAGCGGCTGTGCCTGACCTTTACGTT